>CADBPB010000018.1 GCA_902796525.1 uncultured Erysipelotrichaceae bacterium
ATGCTGAAACTGGCGGATGATACGATGATGATCAAGTATCTGACGAAGAATATCGCCGCTTCCAATGGGCTGAGCGCTACCTTCATGCCGAAACCGATCTATGACGAAGCGGGTAACGGCATGCATGTGCATATGCTTCTGAGAAAAGATGGAAAGAATGTGTTCTACGAAAAGGGAAACTATGCGAATCTCTCGCAGACAGCCTTGTATTTCATAGGAGGACTGCTCAGCCATGTGAGATCCCTGTGTGCATTCTGCAACCCGAGTACGAATTCCTATAAGCGTCTGGTTCCCGGATTCGAGGCTCCGGTCACGATCGGCTTCGCTTCCGCAAACAGAAGCGCGGTCATCCGCATTCCAAGCTATGCCAAGAGCGAAGAAAGCGTGCGTTTCGAGTTGCGCAATCCCGATGCTACGGGGAATCCTTATTTCATCTATGCGGCGATCCTGATGGCCGGATTGGATGGCATCATCAATAAGATCGATCCATATCAGCGCAACTGGGGACCGTTCGATTTCAATCTTTATGATCTTTCTGAAGAAGAAAAGGCGCATCTGGAACATCTTCCAACGAACCTGGAAGAAGCGCTGGCGGCATTGGAAGAAGATCACGATTATCTGCTTGAAGGAAATGTTTTCCCTCAGGAACTGCTGAAGAACTGGATGAAGATGCTGAGAAAAGATCTTTCCGAGATCAATTCCAAACCGCATCCTGTCGAGTTTAAACTATACTATGACTTGTAAAGAAAGAGGTAGATCTATGGACCGTCCACAATTCCCAAAAAGAGCCGTCATTACCGGAGGCATGCCTTATGGCAATAAAACGCTGCACTTCGGTCATATCGGAGGCATGTATGTGCATGCGGATGTTTTTGCGCGTTTCCTGAGAGACCGCATTGGCAAAGAAAACGTCATTTTCGTATCGGGAACCGACTGTTACGGCTCGCCGATCGCGGAAGGCTATCGCAAGAAAGTCGATGAAGAAGGTTTTCAGGGAACGATCGAGGATTATGTGAATGAGAATCATCAGACACAGAAAAAGACGCTGGAGAATTATGAGATCAGCCTGGATATCTTCGGCGCTTCGGGGCTGGGGGATACCAGGGAAGTGCATCAGCAGGAGACGAATGAATTCATTGCGAAACTGTACGAGAACGGATGGCTGGATAAGATGGTCACCAAACAGTTCTATGATCCGAAATACCACTGTTTCCTCAACGGCAGACAGGTCGTAGGCAAATGCCCGATCGATAACTGCCAGTCGGAGAAAGGCTATGCCGACGAATGCGACTTAGGCCATCAGTACATGCCGGAAGAACTGATCGATCCGAAATCGACGCTATCAGGAGAAACTCCTGAAATGCGCGATGTCGAGAATTGGTACTTCCGTCTGACAGATTTCAATGATCTGCTGAAAGAATATGTGGCAGACATCAAGACGAAGCCGTATGTCAGACGCATCGTTGCGGAAACGATGGAAGAATCTTTGGGAAAACCTGTCATTTACATTCAGGAAAAATATCTCGCTCAGTACAAGGAGATCGAATCCCGATTGCCTGAACATTCCAATTCGGATCTTGCCAACATCAAAGGAAGCTTTATCGTTTCGTTTGAAACGCTGAAGCAAAGAGAGATCGCCTGCCCGATCCTTTCCAACGCCAATATCCGTTACCGTACCGGCAAGACGCTTGTTCCATTGAGACTGACGGGCAACATCGAATGGGGCGTGAAATGTCCTGAACTGGATGGAACGACCGACGGCCTGACCATCTGGGTCTGGCCGGAAAGCCTGTGGGCGCCGATTTCCTTTACAAAGGCTTATCTCAAGAGAAAAGGACTTGATGAGAGCAGATATCTGGACTACTGGGCCAGCAAAGATGCGATGGTTTATCAGTTCATCGGGCAGGATAACATTTATTTCTATGGTGTCGCCCAGATGCCTCTGTGGATGGCCCAGCAAGGCAGCAAGGATCTTAAGATAAATCCGGAAGAGGGACAGCTGCAGCTTACGACGCTCGTAGCGAATCACCATATCCTTTTCCTGGATAAGAAAGCATCCTCTTCGGGTTCGATCAAGCCACCGATGGCGCAGGATCTGCTGGAATACTACACCGCCGAACAGCTGAGAGCCCATTTCCTGTCCCTGGCATTGGGAAACAAATCGGTCAGCTTCATGCCGAAACCGCTGAATCCGGAGGCTCCGGAAAACGAACCGGATCCCGTCCTTGCACAAGGGAACCTCTTTACCAATGTCCTGAACCGGATGGTCAGAGGCGCTTTCTATGCGGCACAGAAGTATTTCGATGGCATCCTGCCTTATGGTGAAGTATCTCCGCAGCTGAAAGCGGATGCGGAGCGGACGATACTCAATTATGAAAGACACATGTACCGTTTCGAACTGCACCAGATCATCAACGATCTGGATTCCTATATCCGCAATGCCTCGAAATACTGGTCCAAGAATTCCAATGACATCGATCATGTGAAACAGGTCCTGATCGATACTTTCTATATGATCCGGGTCGCTACCGTGCTGTCGCATCCGGTCGTTCCGTCCGGAACAGAAAAGACATGCGACTATCTGAATGCCGATCCTGATGCGTTCTTCAGCTGGGACAACATATTCAAGGATATCTATGAACTTGTCGAGGATCCTGAACATCATCAGCTGAAGACGCTGAAAGAAAAGGAGGACTTCTATGTCAAGCATCCAAGCCAGTTTAAGCAAGACTAAAGCGGAAATGGAATCCGTGGCGATCACGGATAATATCCGGCTTGCGGACGATGATCAGAGCGTCATCATTATCGACCAGGTCAGATTGCCGAATGAACTGATATATAAATCCATAGACAACCTGGAGGATGCCTATCAGGCGATCAAGAAACTGGAAGTCAGAGGCGCGCCTGCCATCGGCATTTTCGCCGGTTATGCGATGTATATGCTGTCAAAAAAGGATGAGGAGAAAGACTTCGTTTCGTTCTATGAGGGCTTTATCAGGAATAAAGAGTATCTGAACTCTTCCCGGCCGACGGCGGTCAATCTTTCCTGGGCATTGCGCAGGATGGATGGGATCGTGCAAGCAAACAGGGAAAAACCGGTCGAAGAGATCGTCAAAATGCTGAAACAGGAAGCGATCGCGATCCATAACGAAGACATCGAAATGTGTCTGAAGATCTGTGAATATGGGCTATCGCTGCTGAAAGACGGTGATGGCGTGCTGACGCATTGCAATGCGGGTCCGCTGGCGACTTCGTTCGGCACTGCGCAGGGTCCTTTCCTGCTGGCGAAAGCCAGAGGGATGAATCTGCATGTCTACGCGGATGAGACCAGGCCGCTGCTGCAAGGAGCCAGACTGACCTCCTACGAACTGCAGAAAGCAGGGGTGGATGTGACTTTGATCTGCGACAATATGGCTTCCATCGTCATGAAAAACGGATGGATCAACGCCTGTTTCGTAGGTTGCGACCGTATCGCGGCAAACGGCGATACCGCCAATAAGATCGGCACTTCCGGTGTGGCCATTCTTGCGAAACACTACGGCATTCCCGTTTATTCGCTGGGTCCGAGTTCGACCATCGACATGAACTGTCCGGATGGCGATCACATCCATATCGAATTAAGAGATCCCGATGAGATCAAAAACATGTGGTATGCCAAACCGATGGCTTTGCCGGAAGTAAAGTGCTACAATCCTTCATTCGATGTGACCGATCATGAGCTCCTGACCGGTATCGTGACCGAGAAAGGCATCATCTATCCGCCGTTCGATGTCAATCTGAAGAAACTATTCAATGAATAACCGCAAAATCTACCGATTTCTCCAGCTTACCTGGGGCATCATTCAGAATGCCGTCGGTTATCTTGTGTTCAGATATTGCATCCGGCATCACTATCCGGTATTTCGTTTCCAGAATGCCTATGTTTCCTTATGGAAACGTCGCGATTCGGCATCGATCGGGATGTTCATCTTTTTAGGCTATCCTTCGACCGATATTCTGGCCCATGAATACGGACACACGATACAGTCCTGCATCCTGGGCCCTTTGTATTTCCCGCTGATCGGACTTCCTTCCTTGATCTGGTGTCATGGAAAACGTTTCGAGCAGAAACGCCAGCGAGGGATCTATCGCTACAGCGATTTCTATTCGGAACGCTGGGCTAACCATCTGGGTGAGAAATATACCAGATTCAGAGCCATCGATTATTGACTATTCAAATGTTTTTTAGTATATTATAAGAGGTTATCAAGAGATAACTTTTTATATACGTTGAAGGAGGAATTATGAAAGAAAAGAAAAAGATAATTCTTACCTGCTCCGAATGTCTGTCACGCAATTATGTGACATTCCATAACAACAGTTCAAAAAGGATCGAGCTTATGAAGTACTGTCCGAAATGCAACAGGCACACGCTGCATAAGCAGACCAAATAGGGAGGCAATATGAAGTGGTTTAGTTTAAGCGCCATCTGGAAAGAAATCTCGAAGATCCGTTGGCCTAAGAAAGCAGATTTATTCAGCAATTCCGTTCAGGTAATCATTTTTACCGGTTTCTTCGTTCTGTTCTTCGCTTTATGCCTGGCTGTCATTTCCGCCTTGCTGAATGCGATAGGAGTATTGTAATGACGGAACAGCTCGGTAAAAAAGAGTGGTATGTCGTCAATACCTATGCCGGTCATGAAAACAGAGTAAAAGACAACCTGGAAAAACGTCTGGAAACGATGGGCATCTCGGAAAACCTGTTCCGTATCGTCGTCGCCGAAGAGACGCAGATCGAAATCAAGAACGACAAATCCAAAGAAGTCGTCAAGAATATCTTCCCGGGTTATCTGTTTGTGGAAATGATCATGACCGATGAGGCATGGTATGTCGTACGAAACACGCCTGGCGTTACCGGATTTATCGGATCCTCCGGCGGCGGAGCGAAGCCGATTCCGGTCAAGCAGGAAGAGATCGACAGGATCTTACGAAGGATCGGCCAGTCCGATGCGGCGATCGAAGTCGATTTCACGGTCGGAGATACGGTCAAGATCCTTTCCGGACCGTTCAGTGGCATGGAAGGCAAGATCGAATCCATGAACGACCAGAATCAGGTAGCGACCGTGCTGATCATCCTGTTCGGACGGGAAACGCCTACGGATATCAATTATGTCGATCTGGCGAAAGCGGATCTTTAAGGAGAACGTATTATGAAAATAGTATTATTGATCGTTGCAGTGCTGCTTATTATCGTTTCATTGCTGCAGGGCGGCAAATCAAGCGCTCTGGCTGCTTTTACCGGCGGCAATGACCTGGGCCTCTTCCAGAATGTGAAAGAAAGAGGACCGGAAAAAGTCATTTCTTATATTACGATGGCATTAGGAGTGATTTTCTTCGTCCTGGTTATCGTGATCAGAATCACAGAATAAAATAGTGAAATCATATTTCACTATTTTAAATTAGGAAATATGAAAGATATCATCGTTAACAAGAAAGCTTATCATGATTATACGATCGAAGATACCTATGAAGCAGGTATCGTTTTGACGGGAAGCGAGATCAAATCGATACGGGCAGGAAAGGTATCGATCAAGGAAGCTTATGTCTCTTTCAAGGAGAATGAAGCATATGTCAAGAATATGCATATCGCGGAATACAAACAGGCGACCTACAACAATCATGAAGAACTGAGGGACAGGAAACTGCTGCTTCATCGCAGACAGATCAGCAAATTATCCGGAAAATGCAAGATCCAGGGCTATACCTGCATTCCTTTAAGACTGTATTATGTCGAAGGAAGAGTGAAGGTGGAGATCGCTCTGGCGAAAGGCAAGACCCTCTATGACAAGCGGGAATCCGCCAGAAAGAAAACCATGGAGATGCAGGCGAAACAGAGCCTGCGTCGCTAAAAAATGCTATGATAATGAAGGAGGAAAACTATCATGGAAAAGTTTATCGTTGAAATCAGTGCAAGACATGTTCATGTGACCGATGAGCAGGTTGAGATTCTGTTTGGCAAAGGCCATACATTGACAAATAAAAAAGATCTGTCCCAGCCGGGTCAGTTCGCGTGCGAAGAGAAAGTCACGATCGTCGGTCCGAAGGGAGAACTGAAGGCTTCCATTCTCGGTCCTACCAGAAAGGCTGCCCAGGTCGAAGTATCGCTGACGGATGCGCGCGCATTAGGCATCGAAGCGATGATCCGGGAATCCGGCGATATCGCGGGTACCAACGGCGTGAAGATCGTCGGACCGGAAGGCGAGATCGAACTGACCGAAGGCTTCATCGCTGCCAAGAGGCATATCCATATGACGCCGGAAGATGCAAAGACATACGGCGTCGAAAACGGACAGATCGTAGATGTTCTGGTCGAGACGCCGGAACGAAGCCTGGTTTTTGGTGATACGGTCGTCAGAGTAAGAGAGGATTTCGCACTTGCAATGCATATCGATACCGACGAAGGAAATGCCGCAGGTATCAAAGGCAGCGCCATGGGCGAGATCGTAGCATAAATGTATCGGATCATTTATCTATTTATCACCCTTATCACCAAATTCCATAACAAGTTCATTTCTTTAAGCCAGAGAGCCGGTTTCGATCTTACCGATAAGCAGCTGCATTTTCTGATCATCGGTCTCTTCGGTTTCGGAATGCTTCTTGTGATACAGCCGATCTTCCGCTGGATGGCGAAACACGATGTGACGCTGCTGATCACGTTCATCTATGTGTTTACCGTCGTTATCGTCATCACTTTCGGGATCGAGATCGGTCAGGCCTATTCCGGCAGCGGAGACATGGATTTCTATGATATCGCTTCCGGTATATTAGGCTTCTTCGTGTTCTTCTGCATCTATCTGGTCTTTTACCTTATCTATAAGAGAATCAGATACTCGAAGATATGATAAAATAGTAGTGCCTTAAGGAGGATCTATATGTCTAATTGTTTAGTTGCCCAGTCCGGCGGTCCGACCGCAGTCATCAATGCGACCATTGCCGGCGTAGTCAAAGCAAACCAGATGAACCCATACTATGACAAAGTGTATGGCGGCCTGAACGGGATCGAAGGTATCCTGCAGGAGAGATTTGTCGATCTGACGGATATGTCGGATCTTGAAAACAATATCCTGCGTCAGACGCCGTCCAGCGCCTTGGGTTCCTGCCGATACAAACTGAAGAGAGAGAATGTTCAGGATTTTGAAAAACTCTTCGAGATCCTGGAAAAATATGATATCGAGACGATGTTCTATACAGGCGGAAACGATTCGATGGATACGGTCGCCGCTTTGTCGCAGTATGCCAGAGAGCACAATATCGAAGGCCACCGTTTCGTCGGCTGCCCGAAGACCGTAGATAACGACCTGATGCATACCGACCACTGTCCGGGCTTTGCCAGCGCAGCAAAATTCATTTCGACGACTGCGTTGCATACCTGGCTGGATGTCAATGTCTATACCAGACAGGAAGTCTTCATTCTGGAAACGATGGGCCGCGATGCCGGCTGGCTTGCTGCCAGCGCCTGTCTGTCAGGCGTCGTCGATCTGGTGATCCTGCCGGAAGTCACGTTTGAAAAGGAAGTCTTCCTGGCGGAAGTAAGAAGATGCATCGAAGAAAAGAACAAGTGCTATGTTGTCGTATCCGAAGGATGCAAATATGCCGATGGCACTTATATTGCTGCAGGCGAGGCGAAAGGCGACGGCTTCGGTCACGCGATCCTCGGCGGTGCCGGCCAGGCGTTGAAACAGATGATTCTGGAAAGCGGCACGGCCGAAAGATGCAAAGTCCAGGATCTTTCGACTGCCCAGAGATGCTTCGCTTCAGGACAGTCTCTGGTCGATGTCACGGAGTCCTTTGAACTAGGCATGTCTGCCCATATGCATTCCGTTGACGGCAAGTTTACCGGCAAGATGGTCGGTATCAGACGCAAGGATCAGGAAGAATACGATGTCGATTTCATCACGATCGATGCAGATAAGGTAGCGAACTTCGTAAAATCCTTCCCGGCTGAATGGATACTTCCGAATTACCGAGGCATCACGGAAGAAGCTTACAGGTATCTCCGTCCGCTGATCGTCGGTTCGCCGGTCGTCATCTATAATGACGGTATTCCGGCTTATGTCAAGCCATATTATATGCGTTAATCATTGAAAGCGATCTTCGGATCGCTTTTCATATGAGTGTCTATGAAAATGTTTTCAATCATATATGAAAACGTAAGTCATTTCATGAAATTTTTACACGAAATTTATTGAATTGTTTCTTAAGTGTGATAAACTAAATACATATAGGAAGGAGGTCGTTTATGCAATCATTTTTTGAAAAACTGATCTCTTTTGTCGCTGAAAAGCTGGCTTTGATTATCGATCTGGTCGTCGTACTACCGGACTTAGGTGGTATCGTTATTATGACTTCCTGCTGAATATCGATAATAGAAAGCTGTTGAATCGTTACGTAGATGAGCTTGCTGTTATCGTGAAGCTCATCTTTTATTTTTGGTAGATACAGATGATTCTGTTCTATAGAACGAAAGGAAAGATTGTTATGAAAAAATTATTCGTAGTATTGCTCAGTGTATTGTGCGTACTGACACTTGCCGGATGCGGCAAATCCGGCAACGGGGGAGCTGATTCCGATGGAACAGTCACCGTCAAACTGGGCGGTTCCGGTCCGTTAAGCGGCGATGCCAAAGTCTATGGCGAAGCCGTGCGTAATGCGGCTCAGATCGCGGTCGACGAGATCAACGCTTCCGATTCAAAGATCAAATTCGATTTCCGTATGGAAGATGATGAAGCAAGCGGCGAGAAAGCCGACACTGCATATTCTACTCTTTATGACTGGGGCATGCAGGTATCGCTGTTTACCGTCACTTCCGGTGCAGGCGCCGCTGTCGCTGCTTCCTATGATAAAGACAAGATCTTTGCCATCACTCCGTCCGGATCTTCTACCGCTCTGGTATACACCGATTCCCAGAACTTCAAGGGAAATTTCCAGATGTGCTTCACTGATCCGAACCAGGGCGTAGCAGCTGCCGACTATCTGGCATCTTATTTTGGCGGCTATAAAGTAGCTATCATTTACAAGTCCGATGATGTATATTCTGCAGGCGTTTATGAGAAATTTGCAGCAGAAGCGGAAGCAAAGGGCGTTTCCGTTGTCTACGTTGGCGCATTTACCGATGATACCGGCACGGATTTCTCGACGCAGCTGACCGCCGCAAAAGACAACAATGCCAACCTGGTCTTCCTGCCGATCTACTATCAGCCGGCATCACTGATCCTGAAACAGGCATTCGATATGGCTTACACGCCGATCTTCTTCGGTGTCGACGGCATGGATGGTATCCTGACGCTGGAAGGTTTCGATACTTCTCTGGCAGAAGGTCTGTATCTTCTGACACCGTTCGCATCTGATGCGGATGATGCTCTGACAAAGACTTTCGTCTCTACGTATGAGAGCAAGTTCGGGGATACTCCGAACCAGTTCGCAGCCGATGCCTATGACTGCGTCTATGCGATCAAACAGGCTTTGGAAAACATGGGCTACGATGGCACGATGTCTACGGAAGAACTGTATGACGCGATGATCGCTCAGTTCACATCGATGACATTCAATGGTCTGACAGGCAATGATATGACCTGGGCAGAAAACGGCGAAGTATCTAAAGCGCCTAAAGCTGTCATCATTATTGATGGCGTCTACGTATCTGCCGAATAAACTGAGACAGAAAAAGGTTGCCGAATCTTTCGGCAACCTTTATTCTATTGATATGAGGGGTATATGACTTTTCTTACTTATCTTATTTCAGGTTTGGCATTGGGCAGCGTCTATGCGATCATCGCTTTAGGTTATACGATGGTCTACGGGATCGCCAAGATGCTGAACTTTGCCCATGGCGATATCATCATGGCCGGAGGATATGCGGCTTTTTATGCGTATACGCGTTTCGGAATGCCTGCGGGATTGGCGATTTTATTTTCTATCCTGACTTGCACGATCCTCGGGGTGATCATCGAACGTCTTGCTTATAAACCGCTCAGACAGGCGAGTTCTCTGTCTGTACTGATCACAGCGATCGGCGTGAGCTATTTTCTGCAGAACAGCGCACAGCTGATGTTCGGTTCCGATACCAAGATCTTTCCATCCATCCTGACGGAAGGTTCTTTCCGGTTTTTTGACGGGAAGCTTATCATTTCCTATCTGACGCTGATCACGATTTTCACATGCATCGTCATCATGATCGGTTTGACGGCATTCATTAATAAGACAAAGATCGGCAAGGCTATGCGTGCCTGCGCGGAAGACAAAGGCGCAGCCCAGCTGATGGGCATAAATATCGACACGACGATTTCGATCACGTTTGCGATCGGTTCCGGTCTGGCCGCGATCGCCGCAGTTCTGCTTTGCTCGACCTATCCGTCGCTTTCGCCTACTTTAGGTTCCATGCCCGGTATCAAGGCGTTTACCGCGGCGGTATTCGGAGGCATCGGATCGATTCCCGGGGCGCTTTTAGGCGGGATCCTGCTGGGAATCATCGAGAACATGACAAAAGCTTATCTTTCAACGCAGTTGTCGGATGCGATCGTTTTCTCCGTTCTGATCATTGTTTTATTAATCAAACCGACGGGTCTGTTAGGCAAGAAAGAGAATGTGAAGGTGTAAGATGAAAAAAATACTGGATAATCTTCTGCATCAGAAAAACCGCAGCAGAACCATCAGCTATGCCATGATCATCGGAACCTATCTGATCATCGAGATCCTGATGCACAGCATCCGCATGAGCAGACTCTTCACCAGCATGCTGGTGCCGTGCTGCTGCTATATCGTTCTTGCGCTGTCGCTGAACCTTGTCGTCGGTTTTTCCGGCGAACTGTCTCTGGGGCATGCCGGTTTTATGGCGGTCGGCGCTTTTACGGCAATCATCGTTTCCGGCTTATGTGTCCAGATGATACCTGATCCGATCATCCGCTTGTTCATTTCTATCATTGCCGGAAGCATCGTTTCAGGAATCGCGGGACTTCTGGTCTCCGTGCCGGTTCTGAAACTCTCCGGTGACTATCTGGCGATCGTCACCCTGGCGTTCGGGCAGATCATCAAATCGCTGATCACGAATATCTACCTGGGTTTCGATCGGAACGGCATGCAGTTTTCGTTCGTAAACAACGAATTGAATCTCGAACAGGGCAGAATGCTTCTTTCAGGACCGATGGGAGCGACGGATACCGCAAAGATCTCCAACTTCAGCAGCGGCGTTCTTCTGATCCTAGCCACTTTATTTATCATCTATTCACTGATCGATTCCAAATATGGTCGCGCCATCATGGCAGCCAGAGATGATAGGATCGCGGCAGAATCGATCGGTATCGATATCCTGCGTTCCAAAACGCTTGCTTTCGTCACTTCAGCGATCCTGGCTGGCGCTGCAGGCGCCCTGTATGCGCTGAACTATTCGACTTTGCAGCCGGCCAAATTTGATTTCAATACTTCCATCTTGGCGCTTGTCTATGTGGTATTCGGCGGTTTAGGCAATATCAATGGCACGATCATTGCTGCGACCGCACTATATGTATTGCCTGAGCTGTTACGGTCGCTGCAGGATTACCGCATGCTGATCTACGCAATCGTGCTGATCATTGTGATGCAGCTTGGCAGCAGTGCGAGACTGAAACGGTCTCTGGAACAGATCAGGAACCGTTTTGCCAGGAAAGGAGATGTCCGATGAATGCGCCTGTTTTGCAGATCAGAAATCTTGGTATCGACTTTGGCGGTCTGACTGCGGTCAACAATCTGAATATGGAAGTCCATGAACACGAGATCGTCGGACTGATCGGACCGAATGGTGCCGGCAAGACCACGGTTTTCAATATGCTTACGAAAGTCTATGATCCTAGCAGAGGAACCATCCTCCTTAATGGCCAGGATATCGCCAGACTCGATACGGTGGCCGTAAACAAGGCGGGTGTCGCACGTACTTTCCAGAATATCCGTCTGTTCCGCAATCTGTCCGTATTGGACAATGTCAAAGCAGGCATGAACAATCAGTTCGTTTATTCCATTGCCGATATGCTTTTTCATACCAGAAAACGCCGAAGCAATGAAGAAACGATCGAAGAAGAAGCCTTGAAACTTCTTAGGATCTTCCATCTTGATGAACTTAAAGATACGGAAGCGGGCTCTTTGCCTTACGGCGCGCAACGGAAGCTGGAAATCGCCAGAGCTTTGGCCAGCGAACCGAAGCTGCTGCTGCTTGACGAACCTGCCGCTGGCATGAATCCGCAGGAAACGGAAGAACTGATGGATATGATACGCTTCGTTCGGGACAGTTTCGATATCTGCATCCTGCTGATCGAACATGACATGAATCTGGTCATGAATATCTGCGAAAGGATCTATGTCCTGAATTATGGAATGCTGCTGGCGAAAGGAAGCCCTGAAGAGATCCGCAGCAACGATAAGGTCATCAAGGCTTATCTGGGAGATTAGTTATGCTGAAAGTCAATGATCTGGTTGTAAGATATGGAATGATCGAAGCGATCAAAGGGATCAGCTTCGAAGTTGATGACGGACAGATCGTCACTTTGATCGGTGCCAATGGCGCAGGGAAAACAACGACGATGCATACCATTTCCGGTCTTTTAAAGCCGTATTCCGGAGAGATTCTGCTGGATGATAGGGACATCTCGAAACTGCCTGCGCATAAGATCGTGGAACTGGGGATCGCCCAGTGTCCGGAACGCCGAAGGATCTTTGCTTCGCAATCGGTGGAAGACAATCTTCTGCTGGGAGCCTATACGCGTAAGGATAAAGAAGGAATCAGAGCAGATCTGGATAAAGTCTACGATCTGTTTCCGCGTCTCAAAGAACGGACCGCGCAGCTGGGAGGGACGCTCTCGGGTGGAGAACAGCAGATGCTGGCGATGGGGCGTGCGCTTATGGCAAAGCCGAAAATCATGCTGCTGGATGAACCGAGCATGGGTCTGTCGCCCTTACTTGTCAAAGAAATATTCGCTATAATCAAAGATATAAACGAACAGGGAGTCACGATACTCCTGGTGGAACAGAATGCCAAGATGGCTCTGGGCATTGCCGACAAAGCTTATGTCATCGAAACCGGCAAGATCGTCATGTCCGGAACAGGCAAAGAACTGCTCGAGAGCCCTGATGTCAGAAAAGCCTATTTAGGAGGATAGTCATGTACGTTAAAGACAATATGGTATCCAATCCGACCTGTATCGGAAAGGATCAGTCCGTTTCGGAAGCGATCGATATGATGTCGGAAAACGAGCTTCACAGAATACCTGTCGTCGATGAAAACAACAAGCTCATCGGTCTGATCACGCAAGGTGTCATCATGTTAAACACGCCGAGTCAGAACACTTCGCTATCCGTTTTTGAGTTGAATTATCTCTTGAACAAACTGACGGTCAACGATATCATGATCAAAGATGTCGTGACGATCGGTAAGGATGCCTTGCTCGAAGAAGCCGCCACCAAGCTTAGAAAATATGATATCGGCTGCCTGCCTGTCGTCGAAGAAGACGGGACCCTGGTCGGCATCATCACGCATAACGACATCTTTACGGCGTTCATCGACCTTCTGGGATACAACCAGAAAGGGATACGTTATGTTCTTTCGATTCCCGAGGACCGTCCCGGTGTTTTGGAAGATATTGCCGCCGTTATGACAAAAGCGGACATTTCCATCTCCAATCTGGCTGTCTATCGCAACAGCAGGGGGATCGAGGTCGTGGTCATCATTTACGGTCATGACGATGTGGAAGATAAACTGACTGCCGCAGGATATCGGGTCACCAGCAAGATCTTCTTACATGAATAGAGTATTCTTCTGCGATATCGATGGAACGATCCTTGATGTCCATCGCGATATGAAACAGATATCCTCAAAAACAAGATATGCCTTTGAACAGCTGAAGAAACAAGGCGATCTTGTTTTTATTGCCAGCGGACGGAATTATGATCTGCTGAGTCCGGAGATCCGTTCGCTCGACCCGGATGGCTACGTGCTGTGCAATGGGGCATACGTACGTATCGGCGATCAGACGGTCTATTCCGATTCTTTTTCAATAGAAGAAACCGCTGCGATCATCCGCTCCGCCCATGCCCACCGCGGGCTTTGCATCATCGAAGCGTGGGATAAGACGTATGTAAGCATCGAAGATCGTGAGGTCTACCGCAAATTCGTCATCGACTGGAAGTTCCAGGACCATGATCTGGAAGAATTCTTTTCCTACGAGATACCATACTATATCGCCATGATCGGCCTTCCTGATGAAGAAGAGGCTTCTCAGGTGGAAAAAGAGCTCTCGGATCTCAAGCTTGTGAGGCATAATCATACGCTATCCTACGATGTGAACAAAAAAGGCGTCGACAAAGGGATCGGCGTACGGAAAGCGATCGGATCCCTGGGCATTTCCATCGAAAATACCTACTGTTTCGCCGATGCGATGAATGATCTGGAGATGCTGCAAAGCGTCGGTCATCCCATCATCATGGCCAATGCGCATCCCGATCTGAAAGCGTACGGTTTTGAAGAAACAGACGATGTATTGGATGACGGATTTTACAAATCCCTTGTCAGGAATCAGTTGATAAAAGAAGGCTAAACTAGTTATAATAGTATGGTAGCAAAGGAGACAGATGATGGGTATTATTGATAAAATTAATGATTTTATAGCTCCGGAAGTCGAAGACGAGGAAGAGAACGGCATCGTCCTGGATAGGGATGAAGCCGAAGCCGTTTCCGCATATGAAAGGCCTACGTTAAAGAATTCTTCCAATATCACTTCCAATACGAATATCGTTCTGTTTGAACCGCGCAATTTCGACGAAGCAGAAGAAATCGGCATGCACATCAAGAGCAAGCGTGCCTGCTGCATCAATCTTCACAGGATGCCTTCGGAATATCGTCAGAGGATCATCGATTTTCTCTCCGGCGTCGTCTATGGAGTCGATGGTTCCATCAAGAAAGTAGGGGAGAACGTCATCCTTTGTTCGCCTAAGAATCTGCTTGTCGGTGGAGATATCCACCTGAATGCCAGCGAAGATTAAGACACGTTTCTATAACGATCGTCAGAGAGAGTCGACGGCTGCTGGAAGTCGATACGTAGTTATAGGGATATCACTTAGGAGCTCTGATTTCATCAGCGTTACTCGCGTTAAGAGAAGAAAGTGAAAAATTAAGGTGGTACCGCGCCAATGCGCCCTTTGGTAACACCTTTTTCTATGAAGGGAGACAATATGGAATATAAAGACACACTGAACATGCCTGATACGCCTTTCGAGATGAGAGGCAATCTGCCGACCAAAGAACCGGTGATCCTTAAGAAATGGGAAGAGGACGATCACTATCGCAAGATCCTGGCAAAGAACGAAGGCAAGACGCCGTTCATCCTGCATGACGGACCTCCGTATGCCAATGGCAATCTCCATGCCGGTACGGCGATGAACAGGATCATCAAGGATATCATCGTGCGTTCTAAGGCGATGTTAGGCTATTATACGCCGTTTTTTCCAGGATGGGATACGCATGGACTTCCGATCGAAAACGCCGTGCAGAAGCTCGGAGTGGACCGCAAAAAGGTATCTGCAAAAGAATTCCGTGAAAAATGTGAAGAATATGCCCATGAACAGATCAAAGGCCAGATGGCGACGGAAAAGCGTCTTGGCCAGGTGGCTGATTATGATCATCCGTATATCACCTTGCAGAAAGAATTCGAAGCCAGACAGATCCGCTGTTTCGCCAAAATGGCGATGGACGGCATGATCTTCCAGGGCCTGAAACCGATCTACTGGTCTCCTTACCAGGAAACAGCGATCGCCGATTCCGAGATCGTCTATTTCGACCGGAAGGATCCGACCATC
>CADBPB010000019.1 GCA_902796525.1 uncultured Erysipelotrichaceae bacterium
ATCGTCCGTATCGGTCTTTCCGGACTGGATCTGATGAAGCATTACCGTCTCGGCCAGCTGATCGCCAAGGCGTGCGAAGATCTCGATCGGAAGGCGGTCATCGTCGCAAGCGGGGATCTTTCCCATAAGCTGCAGGATTACGGACCTTACGGCTTCCGTCCGGAGGGTCCCGAATATGACCGACGGATCATGGATGTCTGCGGCAGAGCGGCATTCGACGAACTGTTCGCCTTCACCGAGGAGTTCTGTGAAAAAGCCGCGGAATGCGGACACCGTTCGTTCGTGATCATGGCCGGAGCGTTCGACGGACTTTCTGTCAATGCACAGGCTCTGTCTCATCAGGATGTGACCGGAGTAGGCTACGGGATCTGCACCTTCTATCCGGAAGGAAAAGACGAAAGCCGTCATTTCCTGAAACAGTACGAAGAAAAGACGATGCGTGAGCTGGATACGAAAAACGAACAGGCGGATGCCTATGTGAAACTGGCCCGTCGGACCATTGAGACCTATGTGGTCAGCGGAAAACGGATCGAAGTCCCGGATGACCTGCCTGAAGAAATGCTGAAGAGACAGGCGGGAACGTTCGTATCGATCCACAAGAACGACAGACTGCGCGGATGCATCGGTACGATCATGGCAACCAAAAAGAATATTGCCCGGGAGATTATTGCAAATGCGATTTCCGCCTGTGCAAGGGATCCGCGTTTCCTTCCGGTTCAAACCGATGAACTGCCGTTTCTGGAAATAAGCGTCGATGTCCTGGGCGATGCGGAAGAAATCGGTTCTCCTGAAGAATTGGATGTGAAACGCTATGGCGTGATCGTTTCGCAAAGAGGCAGACTCGGACTGCTGCTTCCGGATCTGGAAGGAGTCGATACCGTCGAGGAACAGATCCGTATCGCCGCCCGGAAAGGCGGGATCGATCTGGATGAAGACTATACACTGCAACGCTTCGAGGTGATCCGTCATGCCTAGATGCGAAGTATGTTTCCGCCATTGCCTGCTGAACGAGGGACAGACCGGCTTCTGCGGTGTCCGCAGCTGTCGCGATGGCATGATCCGTCCGGACAATTACGGAAAAATCACTTCGATGGCTCTGGATCCGATCGAGAAGAAACCTCTTCGGCATTTCTATCCCGGCAGCCGCATCCTTTCGATCGGGAGCTACGGCTGCAACCTGCGCTGTCCCTTCTGTCAGAATCATGAGATCTCCTGGTCCAAAGAAGCCTATCAGGATGCCCGGCAATGGGAGACTGTCATGCCGGAAGAACTGCTGCAGATCGCACTGGGTCTGCAAAGCAGAGGAAACATCGGCATCGCCTTCACTTACAATGAACCGCTGATCGCTTATGAATTCGTCCGCGATACCGCGAAACAGTTCCATGAAGCCGGACTGAAGACCGTCCTTGTCAGCAACGGCACGGCGGAACGATCCGTCCTGCAGGAGATCCTTCCTTATATCGACGCGATGAATATCGATCTGAAAGGCTTTAGCGATCGCTATTATGAAACGGTCCTGCAAGGCAGCCGCCGGCAGGTCATGGATTTCATCGAAGAAGCGGTCAAAGCCTGCCACGTGGAACTGACGACTCTGATCATACCGAGAGAAAACGACAGTGAAGAAGAAATGCGCGAAATGACGGGATGGATCGCCGGACTGAAAGACGCTTCGGGAAATACGATAGGCCAAGAAATCCCTCTGCACATTTCTCGCTTCTTCCCTTGCTTCCACATGACAGACCGCAAAGCGACCGATGTCGCCCTGGTCTACCATCTTGCGGAAATCGCTCGGGAACAGCTCAGATCCGTCTACACCGGAAACTGCTAAAAGCAGACGATAGAAATCATAAAAAAACGGAATCGTCATTCCGTTTTTTTAAATCATTTTTTATGATGCGGATCAGTTTCCGTAGAAGTCTTCAAATTTGATGTGATCGAGATCTTCTGCCGCATAGATGAACTCTCTTGCTTCCTGGTGATTGTAGGCGATCGAAAGGACGCCATCCGCCATCCGGGAAGTATCGCAGCTCGCAAAGAACGTATACGGAGCATACGCATCGGTCATCTCATCTCCCTCATATCCGGGAACGTTTACCGTGAATTCATAGACATTCTCTTTTGCTTCAACCAGATCGGAGATCGGTCCGCCTTCCATGAAACCGCTGAACAGAATACCTTCCGTGAAACAGTTCTGTCCTTCCGAAATGCTCATATAGATGAACTCATAGGCACCTTCGTATTCGCATACCCAGATGCCGTCAGCCAGAGGCCAGACGATCTCTTTCTTATCGTTCTCAACCGTATCGGGAACGGGATCGTTCTGCTGCTCCTTTTCTGCCGGAGAGGAACAGGATGAGGTCATGATCAGAATGCATAGCACCACGAGGACTGTCAGTTTTTTAATCATAGTATTCTCCTTTCATAAAAACAGATATGATCGCTCATATCTGTTTCTAATGTTCTGTTTCTGATGGATCAGTTGCGGTAATACTTGGCGTTGTCGAAATACGTCGTCATGACCTTGCTGAAGGCTTCCCACAGCGTATTCTCGTTCTCTCTGCCCGCATTGCCGATTTCTTTCCACTGTCTTCTGAGATCCTTCATTTCCTCGAATTCTTCATCGCTGAAGCTGGAAATGGCCAGATTCTTCTTGGCTTTCTCGATGATCTCCTGTTTGGCAGCCGTCTTCTGCGCGAACGTTTCCTTTAATGAACTGTAGTAGGCGTTGCGATTGTTGAAGAAGGTCTTTCTTTCTGCCGAGAACTGTTTCCACAGATCGTCATCCTCTTTACCGGCGCGACCCGTCTTCTTCCATTCTTCCATCAAAGCATCCATCCTGTTGGCGATCTCTTTGAAATTATCCAACGTGTTTGCTTCCTTGGCTTTCTCGATCAGTTCTTTCTTGACTTCCTTGTTATGTTCGTAAGATTCCTGCAGTTTCTGATAATATTCGCTACGATTGTCAAAGAACGTATTCCTTACTTCTTTGAACTCGTTCCAAAGTTCATCATCTTTTTCTTTATTGATACGACCGGATACTTTCCACTGTTCCATGAGATCGTTCATCATTTCTCCGGCTTTCTTGAAGTTCGTCTGATTCAGGACTTCCTTTGCCTTGTCAATGATGGCTCTCTTGCGATCCTCGATCGTACCGAAAGCTTCCGATTCTTTTGCCGATATGACATCGAGATAGCCGTTGAATGCTTCGGCAAGCTCTTTGTCATACAAAGATTCTTCTTCTTCCTTGACTCTTCCCCATTTCTTTCTCAATACGCGCGCCTGCACGACCGCGTCAGCTGAATCGGGGTTTTCAGCCAGTTGTTTTGCTTGTTCTAATAATTCTTCTTTTGTCATCCTTCTATCCACCATAGTACTATTATATAATTTTATTTTATTTTTTGGCAGTGTTTTCTCGAAATAAGACGCAGATGAAAACGTTAACACTCTTATTTCCTGTTTTTATCGGTATGTTTACCTGATTCGGCTGAAGTATTACAATATAGTTAGTAAATGCTAACTACGAGGCGGATCGATGAACAGAAAAGAAGAAATCAAAGAAGCTTACAGGAATCTGGGAAACGCCCATAACGTATATGACGGAATGATGACGGGTTCTACCTTCATAGGACGTCTGATCGATAAGGCCGTGTGGCAGATGGATAGGGAAGATATCCTGGAATACCAGAGCCGTCCGTTCGAAGTCATACCTGCCGGCTTCAAAGGAAAACTCCTGGAAGTCCCGGTAGGCACAGGCGTCATCTCCATGCCTGTTTTCAGGACGCTGCCGGAAGCGGATATTACCTGCCTGGACTATTCTGCCAGGATGATGGAAAGCGCCAGGAAACGCGCGGAAACGCTGCAGATCGCGAATGTCGCTTTCGTTCAGGGAGATGTCGGTAAGCTTCCTTTTGAAGATAACAGTTTCGATGCGGTCGTATCGCTGAACGGATTCCATGCCTTCCCGGACAAGGATGCGGCATATGAAGAAACCTTTCGCGTGCTGAAAAAAGGCGGGACATTCAGCGGCTGCTTCTATGTCGAAGGAGCCAACGCGCATACGGACAGAATGATACGGACATTCTATGTCAGGAGTGGCTTCTTTACGCCTCCTTTCGAAACGATGGAATTCCTGCAGAACAGACTCCAGACGATGTATGAGTCTGTCGAAGTCTCCAACGTTCAAAGCATCGCCTGTTTCAAATGCCGGAAATGATCCTCATTTTTTACCTTTTTATATCGTAATTTTTGACTATTTTTTTGACTGTCGGTCTCCTATCCTTAAAGAAGATGAAGAAAAGTCTTTCTTTTTCAAATACGTTCTATTTCCTGCTGATCAGCACTGTTCTGTCGTGTCTGATCCTTTTTGTGCTGATCGCAAATCATGCCGCAGTTTCACTGCAGTATCTTATGATCGCCATCATTCTGCTGCTGGCGCTGCTGACGATGCGTTCGGTGCGTTCCCTGCTTCTCAAGCCTTTGCAGAAGATCACGGAAACAGTCACGGACGGAGAAACGCTTCCTGCACAGCCAAGCAAAGAACTGAACCGACTTGCGGAAGCATACAATCATCTGCACATGAAGAACGCTGTCGACAGGCAGCAGCTGTCCTATGAAGCATCACACGATCCGCTGACCGGCTTGTATAACCGCAGGATGTTCGAAAGCATCCGCAACAATCCCGATTTTTCCGGTTATACGCTGATCATGGTGGACATCGATCATTTCAAAGAGATCAACGATACCTATGGCCATGAAGTCGGCGACAAAGTGCTGCAGAAACTGGCGCGCATCCTGCAGGACAGTTTCCGTTCCAACGACTATCCCTGCCGTCTGGGGGGCGATGAATTCTGCGTAGTCATGATGCGCAGCGATTCCCGCCTGAAGAACCTGCTGATCTCCAAGATCGCTTCCATCAACAGCAGAATCCATGATACGAGCGACGGTCTGCCCGATGCCTCTTTATGTTTCGGCATCGCTTTCCCGGACCGTACCGATGCGACCGACAATATCTATAACGACGCCGATGTGGCTTTGTATAAAGCCAAGGAACACGGCAATTCTTACCATATCTATTAGATGAAATGCTTTTTTAGGCATTTCACGATACAATAAATGCAAGAACAGTCTTGGCATCTTTTCAGATGGAAA
>CADBPB010000020.1 GCA_902796525.1 uncultured Erysipelotrichaceae bacterium
GGTCACATCATGACCCAGCTGGCCATTCGCGCCTGTTACAAGTACTTTCATTGTTTTAGATTCTTTCCCTCAAGATTATAGCATAGCCGCCCATAGGGGCTTTTTTCTTACTGTTTCTTCTTTCTCTCGTGTTCATTGACCCACTGGTTCACAACGATCTCGTGCTGAATGATATCGAGATTGGTCTGATGATCAAGGATGAGACCAAGGCCCACCAGCAGCATCGCGATGACCGCCAGCGAACTTGCCAGGATCGCGCTTGGCACTTTGGTGATGTAGTGCGTTTTCACGAATTCCGTCAGTACCGGGATGCCGGTCGCCAGCGAGAAGAGGACGAACACCAGAGAGACCAGCGTAAAGAACAGCAAAGGTTTGAAATCCTTCGCCATATCAAACAGCGTCAGCAGGACTTTGAAACCGTCCCGGATCGTATTCAGCTTGGAAGAAGATCCTTCCGGCCTGTCGCGATAGGCGATCGGTATGCTCTTGACGTTGTAGCGGTAAGCCAGAGCAGTGATCGTCAATTCGGTCTCGACCTGGAAACCCTCTGACATGATCGCAACCGTTTTGACGAACTTCTTGCTGAAAGCGCGATAGCCGGTCATGACATCTTTGATCTCGCTATGGAAGATCCTGTTGATCAGCCAGCGGACCAGATCGTTTCCGAAATTATGGAAAGGACGCTTGTTTTCGGTATAGTACGTAGAAGAAAGGCGGTCGCCGATGACCATGTCGTAGCCTTCCTTTACAGCATCGATCAGTTGATGCACTTCCTCTGCCGGATAGGTGTCATCGCCATCGGTCATGACATAGATATCCGCATCCACATCCCTGAACATGGAACGGACCACATTGCCTTTGCCTTGGTTGAATTCCCGGACAACAATCGCTCCCGCCTTCTTGGCGAGTTCCGCCGTCCTGTCCTTCGAATTGTTGTCGTACACGAAAATGCTCGCTTCAGAAAGCTCTTTCTTAAAATCGCTGACGACTTTTTCGACGGTCAGTTCCTCGTTGTAACAAGGGATCAGTATCGCAATCTTTTCTTTCATATCTTACCTGTTTCCGTACATCTGCTCATAGTAGTGCAGATAATCTCCGGAAGTCACCTCGTCCATCCATTCCTGATGATCCATGTACCACTCTATCGTTTCCTTGATGCCGGTATTGAAATCGTAGACAGGCTTCCAGCCCAGTTCCATTTCGATCTTGCGGGGATCGATCGCATATCTCAGGTCGTGGCCTTTGCGGTCGGTCACATAGGTGATCAGCGATTCCGGCTTGCCCAGTTCCTTCAGGATGGTCTTGACCACTTCGATGTTGGCTTTCTCGTTGTGTCCGCCGATATTGTAGACTTCGCCGTTTCTGCCCCCCCGCATGATCAGGTCGATGCCTGAACAGTGGTCGTAGACATGCAGCCAGTCCCTGACATTCAGCCCTTCGCCATAGACCGGAAGAGACCTGTCGTGACGGGCGTTGTTGATCATCAGCGGGATCAGCTTCTCCGGAAACTGGTAGGGACCGTAGTTGTTGGAACAGCGGCTGATGGTCATGTTCAGTCCGAAGGTGCGGTGGTAGGCCATTACCAGCAGGTCGGCCGATGCCTTGGAGGCGCTGTATGGAGAACTGGTATGGATCGGGGTCTCTTCGGTAAAGAAGAGGTCCTTTCTTTCCAGAGGAAGATCGCCATAGACTTCGTCGGTGGAGACCTGATGGTAGCGTTTCACTCCGTATTTCAAAGACGCGTCCATCAGTACTGAAGTACCGATGATGTTGGTCCTTAAGAACAGTTCCGGATCTTCGATGGAACGGTCCACGTGCGATTCTGCCGCAAAATTGACGACGATATCGAACTGTTCCTCTTCGAACAGCTTGTATATATTCTCCCGGTCGCGGATATCCATCCGGACGAAACGGAAGTGTTCATTGCCTTCGCAGCCTTTGAGGTTCTTCAGATTGCCTGCATAGGTCAGCAGATCCAGAGCGACGATCTCGTCCTCGGGATGCTTATCGAGTTCATAATAGACGAAATTGGATCCGATAAAGCCGGCTGCTCCGGTAATCAATAGTTTCATACGAAAAGGTCCTCCTGTTTGGATACTTCCATTCTATCAAATTTAAAAAGGGTATGCACATACCCTTATTCATTCATTTCCGCATAAATGCCATCGACGATCGCCTGGACATAATCATCCTTTCCATAGACGATGGAATAGAGTGTCGTCTGATAGGTGTGATCGGTCTTTATGATCAGTTCTCCGAGGTATCTCAATTCATGACCGGAAGATGTCATGATGACATTGATACCTTCCTTGTTGGGAACGACTTCTCCGAAGATCTCGTTATGTGAATGCGCATCGATGACCACATCGATCCCCGTCGTGTTGGCGATCAGGTCATAGGAACTGAAACCCTCCGTCACGCTGTTGGAACCGAGATGGGACAGGACGATCACATATTCGGCCCTTCTGCTGGCTTTGTCGACGATCTTCTGTACACGTTCATAGAGTTCCTGACCATCATCGTGTTCATAGAAAGAATAGATCGTCTGGCCATCCAGGGTGATTGCTTCGTAAGCCGGTTTGTCCGGTATCAGAGTCTCTGGCGTGGTGATACCGATAAAGGCAACACGCACACCGCCCAGTTTCTTGATGACATAGGGTTTTACCGCTTTCAAAGGATCATTTCCTTTTCCCAGATATTTCAGGTTGCAGCTGAGATAATCGAAATCCGACTCGGAGATATTCTTTTTCAAGGCATCCATTCCGATCGAGAATTCCTGATTGCCCAGACAGACGATATCATAGCCTACCGCATTCATGACAGTTACGATCTCCTCGCCTTTGCTGTAGGCGGAAACATCGCCATCGAAAAAATCCCCTGCATCGACCAGCATTACATTCCTGTGTTCCGCCATGAGCTCATCCTTGTAGTATTTGACTCCGGCATAGGTTACGCCGTTATTCATGCAACTGGCCACATCGTTGGTGAACAGGATATAGATGTCATCGTTCTGTTCATAGGTGCAGGAACAAAGCAGAAGTATCAATGATAATAAACTAAATATTCTTTTCATATATGAAATTCGCATTGCACTCCTTGAAGGAAGGCGCGTTTCTGTCTTTGTCCGAGAGGATCAGTTCCACATCGGACAGAGAACCCCAGTCGATCCCAAGATCGGGATCGTCGTAACGGATCGCCCCTTCCGATTCTTTGTTATAGAAATTATCGCACTTGTACTGGAACAGCACTTCATCGCTCAGCGTCAGAAAACCATGTGCCATTCCTCTGGGTAAGAAAAACATCTTTTTGTTTTCTTCATTCAAGACACAGCTGGTCCATTTCCCGTAAGTCGGACTCCCTTTGCGCAGGTCGACCGCCACATCGATGATCTCGCCTTTGATGCAGCGGACCAGTTTTGCCTGGGCATAGGGATCCCGCTGATAATGCAGACCACGGAGGGTGCCTTTGATCGCACTGTAAGAGAGATTGTCCTGGACGAAATCATTCATAATGCCCAGTTCATGGAACTTCTGTTTCGAATAGGTTTCCATGAACCAGCCGCGGTGGTCGCCGAAACAGTCGCTCTCGATGATGTAGACGCCTTCGATCCCGGTTTCGATCTTCTTCATCATTCTCTTCCTTCCGCAACCGCTTTGAGATGTTCGCCATATGGAGACTTCCCATAACGTTCCGCACTCTTCAGCAGTTCTTTCTTGTCGATCCATCCGTATTTGAAGCCGATCTCTTCCGGAGCGGAAATGACATAGTTCTGTCTCTTGGAAATGATCTGCACGAAATTGGAGGCTTCCAGAAGCGAATCCATCGTTCCCGTATCCAGCCAGGCGAAGCCTCTGCCCAGCAGCTGCGCATCCAGTTTCTTTTTCTGCAGATACATATCGTTCAAGGTCGTGATCTCCAGTTCCCCTCTAGGGGACGGTTCGACTTTGTTCGCCATTTTGGAGACGCCTGCCGGATAGAAATACAAACCAGTGATGCAGTAGTTGGATTTCGGTTCTTTCGGTTTTTCTTCGACCGAAAGGACCCGTCCTTTCTTATCGAACTCGACGATGCCGAAACGCTGCGGATCGTTGACGTGGTAACCGAAGATGGTCGCCCGTTTCTTTTCTTCCGCATTGGCGACTGCCTGTTTCAGCAGATGAGAGAAACCGTCGCCAAAGAAGATATTATCGCCGAGCACCATCGCGCACGCATCCTTGCCGATGAATTCCTCGCCCAGGATGAATGCCTGCGCCAGGCCGTCCGGAGAAGGCTGCACGCAGTAGGAAAGCTTTACGCCGAACTGATGCCCGTCGCCGAGAAGCTGCTCGAATCGCGGCGTATCATTCGGCGTTGAAATGATCAGAATGTCCTTGATCCCCGCCAGCATCAATGTGCTTAAGGGATAATAGATCATCGGTTTGTCATAAACCGGCAGCAGCTGTTTGGATGTCACCATCGTGATCGGGTACAGACGCGTTCCGGAACCTCCGGCTAAGATGATGCCTTTCATGATTGCTTACCTCCATGTGTGATTCTTTCATTCAGTTCTTTATAA
>CADBPB010000021.1 GCA_902796525.1 uncultured Erysipelotrichaceae bacterium
CAGTTCGCTCTTGTATTCGGTCTCATTGAACAGATAGTCGGCCAGTGGAGCTTCGTTCATCAGGCTGTGGACATCGACCATTTCCAGTGCCTTGTTTCCGCCCTTACCCGGACATTCGGCAGCACACAGACCGCAGCCGACACAGTTGTCAGGAGAAACCTGGATACGGAACTTGTAGTTCTCGGCGCCCTTGCCCATAGCCTGAATCGTAGCGAATTCCATCGGAGCGTTCTTGACTTCTTCTTCCGTCAAAGCGAACTGACGGATCGTCGCATGCGGACATACGAAGGAACAGAATCCGCACTGGATACAGTTGTCAGGATTCCACTTCGGTACATAGGAAGCGATATTTCGATGTTCCGCATAGGAAACGTTGTTTCTCATCGTTCCATCGAGAACGCCATATTTCGTGAAAGCGGAAACCGGCATATCGTAACCGGACAGGGTATCGAAGCCCTGAACGAATTCATCGAAGTATTCGTCGCCTGTCTTCTCAACTTCGAATTTGGAAGGAAGATCCGCCCATTCTGGCTTGACTTCGACTTCGACCAGACCGGCTTTACCGGCGTCGATCGCTTTCCAGTTCATTTCGACGACATCGTCGCCTTTCTTGCCGTAGGATTTCTTGGCGGCGGCTTTCATCAGATCAAGTGCCTGATCATAAGGCATGATCTGCTCGTTCAAAGCGAAGAACGCAGATTGCAGCGTGGTATTGGTTCTTCTGCCCATACCGATCTCGTTACAGATCTTGGTTGCGTTGATGATATAGAATTTCGCTTTTTTCTTTGCCAGCTGGACTTTCATCCTGTTCGGCAGATAGTCGCCGATCTTATCGGCATCGATGGTCGTATTCAGCAGGAAGGTACCGCCGTCTTTCAGGCCGGCAGTGACATCATACTTCAGGACATAGGAATCCAGCGAGCAGGATACGAAATCGGCGTTATTGATGTAATAGGTGCTTCTGATCGGATCCGGTCCGAAACGCAGGTGAGATCTCGTGACGCCGCCTGCTTTTCTTGAGTCGTACTGGAAATAAGCCTGGGCATACTGATCGGTATTATCGCCGATGATCTTCACCGAGTTCTTGTTGGCACCGACGGTACCATCGGAACCGAGACCCCAGAACAGGCATGAAGTATAGGTGCCGTCGATCTTGAAATCAGGATCGACATCCAGCGACAGATGTGTGACATCATCGTTGATACCGATCGTGAATTCTTCTTTCGGAGCATCTTTTGCCAGTTCGTCATAGACAGCTTTGATCTGGTTCGGAGCGGTATCCTTGGAAGCGATACCGTAACGACCGCCGATTAGCTTGATGTCGCAGTCTTTCAGAACGCTTAAGACATCGAGATACAGAGGTTCTCTGGTACCGATTTCTTTGGTTCTGTCGAGAACAGCGATCTTCTTGACGGTCTTAGGCAAAACATTGAATAAGTATTTAGCGCTGAACGGTCTGTAAAGATGAACAGAGATAACGCCAACTTTTTCGCCTTTTGCGGTCAGCGCATCGATGACTTCCTTGATCGTTTCAACGACGGAACCCATCGCGATGATGATGCGTTCCGCATCCGGAGCGCCATAGTAAGTGAAAGGCTTGTAGTCTCTGCCGGTATGGGCAGAAATCTCTTTCATGTAATCGTTGACGATATCCGGAACCTTCGCAAAGTGTTCATTCTGCGCTTCTCTGGTCTGGAATACGACGTCATCGTTTTCGGCCCCGCCTCTGGTGACGGCATTGCCATGCGGATTCAGAGCGTTGTCTCTGAATCTCTTTAAAGCATCGGTATCCAGCAGTGATCTCAGATAATCATAATCCATGACTTCGACTTTCTGGATCTCATGAGAGGTACGGAAACCGTCGAAGAAATGCATGAACGGAACGCTTGCCTTGATCGCGGACAGATGAGCAACGCCGGCAAGATCCATCGCTTCCTGGACGGAATTCGAGCAAAGCATGCAGATACCCGTCTGTCTTGCGGCATAGATGTCTTCATGATCGCCGAAAATCGACAGAGCGCTTGTAGCCAGCGCACGTGCTGCAACATGTACGACACCAGGCAGCAATTCGCCTGCCCATTTGTACATATTCGGAATCATCAGCAGTAATCCTTGCGAAGCGGTGAATGTCGTAGCCAAAGCTCCGCCCTGCAAAGTACCATGGACGGCACCGGCAGCGCCAGCTTCTGACTGCATTTCCGCAACTTTTACGATATTGCCGAAGATGTTTTCTCTCTTGGCAGTTGCCCAAGCATCCACGACTTCCGCCATCGTTGAAGACGGAGTGATAGGATAAATGGCAGCAACATCGGTAAAGGCATACGCGCAATGAGCGGCAGCGGTATTACCATCCATTGATTGGAAAGTTTTGCCCATATTAAAAATCTCCTCCTAGCGATTTTCTTATAACCTAAAATAAAAGACATTTATTAATGATTTCGTGGTAAATCAGCAAATAAATGTCTTGCGTTTACAATTCGGATCAGTTATCGATTTCGTTGACGATGTAGATCTTGATCGGCGTGCTTACCGGATATTTGCCTGAGGCATAGGATTCATCGCCGTTTACGGTTATTTTAGTGATCTGTCCCTTGCTTAACGATGATTTGACAGGAACATACTCGACACTAGTGAATACGGAGAACGGTCCGTTTTTCAGATTCGTTTTCGTCGTATCGAAATCGTTTCCGGTATAGTCCATGTAATACTGCGGACGCAGTATGGAAGCGGTCTGTTCCGGTGCAGGCCCGGTGGATACCTTATAATCGACGGATGAGCCTTTGTTGAAATAACCGGTATCGTTGGAGATGATCGAACCGGAAGCGATGCTGGAAGAACTGGCTTCGGTGCGGTTACCCGCTTTCAAGCCATTGTTCTGCAGGAAAGAGAGGAATTCGCTTTCCGTCTTTCCGGCATAGCTTGTCACGTTGATGCGCTCATCTTTTCCTAAAGAAGTCTTGTACTTGATCGTCGTGCCTTTCACGAATCTTCCGGTATCATAGGAAATGACGCTTCCAGCCGGATAGTCGTTAGAATATTCCTGTCCGCTGCGTGAATACTTCATCCCCAGATCTGTCAGATAATCGATCAGATCGCTTTCCGGCTTTCCGATATAGGCGTTTCCGACTTCTACCATGTCTTCCGGAGAAGCCTTACCCAACGATAAGCCGTAACGGATGCTTTCATCGACTTCATAAGTACCGGAACCGTGCCAGACGATCAGTCCTTTGGCGATCGTATCCGAATATTCGTCAGTATCGCTGTCATGGTACGGTTTCAGTTTCAGATCGGTGGTCGCTTTTTCAAATTCATCGGCTGTTTTGCCGATATAGGTACCAGGTTTGATTTCAATTCCGTCTTCCTTTTTGCCTAAGGACAGTCCGTAATTGAATACTTCATCTACGACATAGGAACCGGAACCGTGCCAGATGATCTTGCCTTTGGCGATATCATCCGAGTATTCATCCCGTTCCGTTTTGTGATTCGGCTTCAGTTTCAGTTCTTTCGCTTTGGCGATGAATTCCTCTTCCGTTTTACCTATATAATCTCCAGATTTAACGATGATCTCGTTTTCATTGACACCCTTTGAGATGCCATACGAAATCTTTTCGTTCTTTTCATAATTGCCGGACCCATGCCAAACGATGTTTCCCTCTTTAACATTTGAACTGAAAGAATCGCGGTCGGTATTATGGAACGGAACCAGTCCGAGCTCCTTGACCGCTTTTTCGAATTCACTGACAGATTTGCCAATGTATCTACCATATTCCACGATGATGGAATCTTCAGGCTTGCTTTCTTCTTTCTTGGAACCGGAAGACAGATAGACTTTTACAGGCGTATCCGCATAAATATGATCCAAAGGTTCGATCCGGATGACGATCCCCTTTTCGACCGTCGCGCTTTCTTCTTCGATATACGATACATCCGTCAATCCGTTTTTAGAAGCCCATTTCTCGATTTCCAGACGTGTCGTATTCTGGTCGATCATCGGACGGTCGATGCTTTCGATAAGACCGGAAGATATCTTGAATGCGATCTCGCCTTTCAATACTTCTCCTGCCGCGACAGACTGGTAAAAGACTTTGTCTTTCTCGACATCTTTTGTCGGTTCATATGTGACCTTGCAGGCATATCGCGGATTCAAGGTACTGCACCATTCATATAGTTCGCTTGCCTGATGATTGATAAAATCAATGGATTTTACTTTTTGGGTATCTTTGTAATACTGGAAGCCTAAAAGTCCGTCAGCCGCCAGCGTCAATACCAGTATCATTATTGTGAAGATGTTGAATCTTTTATTGTTTTGCATCTTAATCTCCTTCCGGATGCTGCACTTGAAGCAGCATCCTGGCTCTGACTTGATCTGTCAGGAAGATGGTTTTCAGTCTGCCTATATCCAGTTGCGGATAGCTGTCATTATAAAGGTTTGTCAGTTCTACAAGATCGCGTTTATCGCCATTGATGATTTCCAGGATCAGCTTATATGTTCCATCAAGTTCATCCAAAGGAACTTCCGCGCTGTAACAGATCTTGTCCATGTTATAGTTCGAATGATAGAAGGACTGGAAATCAAATTCGCAGGCATGTGTCGTCGTAGCTGCTTTGACCGTTTCGTTTTCACTGACCAGATAGAGGTTATGGATGATATTCTGGTCATAGTTAAGATAATAGATCATGCCCACGCCATCGATCTTCATCAGATCATTATCATAACTGACCGTATCGACGGTTGCCAGCGAGGAACGCAACGAAGGCTTGCTGACGGTACCGTGATCCAGACCGTCATGGCAGATATCCAGTTCCAGCCGATAAGCATAAATATCGTTGACTTTTAGTACGTAGCTATACGAATCAGAATTCTGGAAATGAAAGCTGAGTGCCGGGTCGGAACTTCTTAAAACGGATTCTTTCGACATTTCGTGGTGTTTCGTTACCAGTTTGAAGAGATATGATCCTTCCGGAAGATCGCTTAGATCTACTTTTGCAGTAAAACCTGCATAGCTGTAATCATGTCCGTCATTCAGGTCGAACCAGCTGCTGTCTATATTAATGCACGCAACGGATTTCACTTTGCTGCCATTGGACATATCATATACATTCAATGTATGAAGATCTGAAGCATCTTCATTGAAATCGTAATTGGTGATCAGTCCGATACCGCTGATCGTAAGCTGTTGATCTGCAAGAAGTATGCCATCGATGACCGTCAATGGATCATGGTTCGCCGTATCAACCGGCGGTTCTTCGATCACCGGCGCTTCGAAATGTCTTCCATATAAGAGTTCGACATTATCAGTAGCGATATAACCAACGGATCGGTCGAAATTGTAAGGAATCAAACCATCATCGGTACAGATGTTTCCGTTGACGACGGCATTTGTCGAGGCGATCATAAAACGATTCACATCGAATTCCTGTTTATATACGACAACAGTAAGATCTTTCTGGTAATGCGAACCGAATCGTCCGGTATAAAGGATGCCGTTACCGTCTTTTGTTTTATAGATCGGCGGATCCCAGGCGATATTGGAATCATATAATACATCGTTGTAGTTGTTTTTGACGAAACCGAGGATGTATTTGTCATAATCCTTCAGCTTTCCGTTGTTTCCTCCGGCATGTTTGTCGATCGCATAAGCAATGGATGCGATCTTCATGCCCCAGTAAGGATCGGAAGCGTACTGGACATTGATTCCCGAGCCTTTGTTGCCGACGCACGATCCGAAATAACGGCGGTTCGTATAATCCAGGAACCAGTTCAGATTCCGTCCCATCTGTTCGTTGACGCAAACCTGGACGCTTGAAAAGTAAGATGCGTTGTTTGGCGAATCATCGTATGCAGACCAGCCGAAAAGATTGTTTCGATTTGTCGCATATCCGGAAGTGCCATAGGCCGATTCCAGGCAGGCCATCGCATAGACGATCAAGGCGTTGCAGCCGTAGGTATTTTGTGCATCGATAAATGCGCTTCCCTGTCCGTTCATGACGCTGCTGCTTCCTTTGACCGACTTCAGATAGCTGTCAAAAACAGATGATGAAATATCGGTTTTCGAACGCAACGGCAGAAACTGATAATAGTTGTAACAGGTTGCTACAAGATTCGTCATGGCCGGATCCGAATAGAAGCGGATCCCGTCATCGGAATAGTATTTCTTGTCTGCCTTCATACCGGCATCCAGATAATGCTTTGCGTTATCGACACGAAGAGAATAGCTCAAAGCATCGTTTCCATTGATTCCGCTCTTCGGATAAGCACGGTAATAATGAAAGACCAGGTCGGTATAGGAACCGTTCTGTTCGATCATGAAGTAGGAACGGTGCGTTTTCACCAAGAACGGATCTTCGTTTTCGTAGGTGTTTCGTCCGCCCAGCCAGATCGGAATATCGTTATCGATAAACTTGTCGGGAACCAGATCGGTGTATTCCAGATCGGTATAGCCTTCAAAGCCGTTCATATTGACCCGGATATAGCCTTTTCCGGCCGGAGCGATATCATAGGTGCTGGCTCCGCAGGTTTTGATATAGGTCATTTCATAATGATTGGCGATATAGGTATTCTTGTATAAAGTGCTGTTTCTGTCGGAAGGATTCTGTATCAGATACATCGTAGAAGAATTTCTCCTTCCCGGGTAGGTATAGGCAAGTCCGCTGTTCATCGCAACGATCCTGCTGGGAGAATAGGATTTGGAATATCTGACGACATAATCCTTGTTGGTTTTCATCTCAGATTTTGCTGAAGAAAACGAATCGTGGCATGAGATCTTCGAAAACGATCCATCATCATTGATGTATGATACTTCAAACTGGCTGGCCGGGCATCCCATCGCATAATAGGAATCGGCATGTACGCTGAAAATGTCGCTCTTTGGCATCAGGGCGAGGATCAGCAGCACAGTCATGATGATCGATGCGTTTCTTTTCACGTTCTACTCCAGGATCGTCGGGATCTTTATCCAGTCGTCGCTATTGTCGAATTTAAGCATCAGAAAACCGTTGAAATCAGGGTTGTCGCCGATGATGGCTGTTTCAAAGAAGAGCGCCCCATTATCTCCGGTCACGAGTTCCTTTTTCAGACAGTTTCGGATCTTTTCAGATTCGTAGGATTCATCCATGCAAGGGATCACATCTCCATTGCTTTCTCTGACGAAATTGGCCTCGACGATCTTCAGTTTCGAGGCGCTTTCTTCGACATAGATCTTGAAGGTATAGACGTTCATCGTAGAAGGAACCTGATAGTCTTCGCCATTATGCAGCATCATGGTCGATATGGAACTTGAGGATACTTTGACAGAAGCATCGCCTATTTCGATCTTCTGTTCGGTGTCGAACTTCAGTGATGTGATATCTTTTTTGTTATGGGTCAGATCGAATTCCATCATCGAAGCATCCAGCGCGTTCAGCAGTCGGAGTGAATAGCTGTCCGTCGTATACGGAATAAACAATCGGCACGTATATTCTTTCTGGTCGGAGACGACAGAAGCGACATAGCCCAGTTTATCGGTGCGATATCCTTTTTCATTCAAAGTATTGAGATATTTTGACACGTCGTTCAGATGTATCTTCTCAGATGTCTGCAAATTCTTAAGATCAAAAGAAATCGCTTTATCCGATTTGAAAGTCATATCCGCCAGAATGAAATTGAATCCCAGATTGTCGGTATCATCGACGTAGACTTCATAATCATTCAGGTTGATCCGGATATCATCGTTGGTAGAAACAGGCACAGGATCTGTGATCGGTTGAGGCTTCTCTTTGCCGCCGTTGCTGTCAAATAGCATTTTGAACAGCTGGTACATGCCAAAAGTCAGAACAGCCAACGCTGCCAGACAAGCCAAAATAAAAATGATCAGCCGATCGATCCTAAGTTTTCTGCGTTCAGCCATTTTTACGCTCCTTTAAAAGAGCTTCTGCTTCAATAAGCTCTGAAAAACGGGAAATCGGTATGATTGCAGCCATCGGTTCATTGTTTTTGACGACAATACGGATATCGTCATGTCCCAGTGAACTGATTATTTTAGCTGCTTTCCCCTGATTAAGCTGCGAGATTGGAACCAGCGAATCCAGCACGGTCCCCAATGAAGTCTTGTTTGACATACTTAAATAGTAAAAGAAATATACATATTTGTCAATATATTTGACACGATATATTAATTATTTTCTGTTATGTTATTTATCTATTTATTTATCGATATATTTATCTATATTTCATGCATGCTGAAGCGATAGGAATCTTTGCACATCTTATCGATATCGTATTCCGCTTCGAAACCAAGCAGTTCTTTCGCTTTCTTCGTATCGGCATAACAGACGGCGATGTCTCCCGGACGGCGATCCATGATCTTATATGGGATCTCTTTCCCGCAGGCTTTTTCATAGGCGTGCAGGACTTCCAGTACGGAATAGCCTTTTCCTGTACCGATATTTATGACTTCGGTTCCCTGATGCTCAGCGGCATATTCGATCGCTTTGACATGGGCTTTGGCCAGATCAACGACATGGATATAGTCTCGGACTCCCGTGCCATCCGGGGTATCATAATCGTTTCCCCAGACACGCAGATAATCGCGCTGCCCCATCACGACCTGTGCGATATAAGGAACCAGATTATTGGGAATTCCATTGGGGTGTTCCCCCAGCAGTCCCGTCTCGTCGGCGCCGATCGGATTGAAGTAACGAAGGATGACACTGGACATTTCGGGATCGGCCTTGCCCATATCGGTAATGATCATTTCATTCATCTTCTTGGTCGTTCCGTAAGGATTCGTCGTCGTACCCAAGCCGTATTCTTCTTTGAACGGAACATCGAAATCATCGCCATAAACCGTTGCGCTGGAAGAAAAAACCAGTTTTTTCACCTGATGCTTTTTCATGATCGTGTAAAGATTGATCGAACCGGCGATATTGTTCTGGTAGTATAACAAAGGTTTCTCGACGGATTCGCCTACAGCCTTATATCCGGCGAAATGAATCACCGCATCGAACGGATGCGACTGGAACACCTGATCCAGGCCTTCATAATCGAGGATATCCGTCTGATAGAAAAGAGGTTTATGGCCGGTGATTTCAGCGATCTTATCCAAGACATCGATCTTCGAATTGTAAAGATTATCAACGATAACGATCTCGTGTCCGTTGCGGATCAGTTCGACGCAGGTGTTGGAACCGATAAAACCGGTGCCGCCTGTAACCAGAATGCGCATATCAACCTCCTATCAGTTTACTGATGTCATTGTAAGTAATGTAGATGAATAAAAGAAGCAGCAAGGCAGCGGATAGCGACATGACGAGATTCTGCGCTTTCTCCGACAGCGGCCTGCGGATGATCGCCTCGATAGCCAGCAGCAGAACTCTGCCTCCGTCGAAGATCGGCAAAGGCAACGCGTTGACGATGCCGACATTGATCGATATCATGGCGATCAGCTGGATATAGTATTCCCATCCGTAGCTGACGGCTTCGGATACGGTATTGTAGATCCCTACCGGACCGGACAGGTTATTTAGATTGTGTCCTTTGAATAACGACAGGAAGGACGACCAGGTCAGCCGTACGATAAACATCGCGTATTCAAAGCCGTATTTCCAGCAATTGAAAATATTGACCTTTACATAATCGACCGCAACATCCGAGAAGCCGATGCCGATCATATAGCGTTCTTCCGTTTCATTATACTCAGGCAAGATATCGATCTTGCAGGTTTCTCCTTCGCGGTCCACCGTAAGATGCCATGGGCCGTTTCCGTCATATGCGGAAGTGAACGTGATCAGTTCACTGTATGATGCGGGATTCAGCGATAAGCCGTTGTCGAAGGCGATCGTCGTAACGATGTCCCCTTCTTTCAGTTCTGAATGAAAAGCGGGCGATCCTTCCACGATGGAACTGATCTGCGGTTTGGAACTTGTGACATAGCTTCCATTCGAAAGGATCAGCAGAGAGTAGATCAGGATCGCCAGGATCATATTCATAAAGATCCCCGCCATCATGATGATGATCTTCTTCCACTTGGCGATGCCAAGCAGAGTCCTTTCCGGCGGAAGTCCGCTGATATCTACCTGGGTTTCCAGCGAATTATCCGTATCCCCGGCCATGGCGACAAAACCGCCTACCGGAAAAGCGCGGATGCAGTATTCCGTCTCTTTTCCTTTTTTTGAGAAAAGTTTCGGACCCATGCCTATGGAATATTCTTTACAGTAAACGCCAAAGATCTTCGCAGCAACAAGATGCCCGAATTCATGGATGGATACGATAATCGATAACAAAATGACAAATAGGATAATATTTCTTAAAATGATCATGCTTTCTATATTAGTTTGTTTCTTATGAGCTGGTCGACATTTTCCCGCGCCCAGTCATAGGATTCCGTGATCTGCGGAATGGTCGGTTCTTTAATGAAATGGGCATTCTGCAATGTCTTAAAGATACAGGTTTCGATGTCGATGAACCGGATCTTTCTGTTCAGGAACAAGGATACCGCTTCATCGTTCGCGCCATTCAGGATCGCTCCGAAATTGCCTTCGAAGGCACCGACCTGTTTTGCGAGTTTGACCAAAGGATAGCGATGATAATCGATATCTCGGAAATGAAGTTCGCCTACTTTTCCTAAATCAAGATAATTCGTCTGACGATCCGGCAAATGTTCAGGATACAGCAAGGCATATTTGATCATCAGACGCATGTCAGGTACGCCCATCTGCGCGATGATCGAACCGTCTTCGTATTCCACCATCGAATGGACCGTAGATTCCGGATGAATGATGACGTCGATCTTCTCGTAAGGGATATCGAAGAGGAAATGCGCTTCGATGATCTCGAACCCTTTGTTCATCATCGTAGCGGAATCGATCGTAATTTTGGAACCCATGTTCCAGACCGGATGATTCAGCGCCTGTTCCAGGGTCACATCCGCCAGCTCTTCTCTCTTCAGATTGCGGAACGACCCGCCGGAAGCTGTTAAAATGAGTCTGCGAACATCTTTTTTGGGATGTCCCTGCAGACATTGCCAGATCGCGACATGTTCAGAGTCGATCGGATAAAGTTTCGTTCCATATTCTTTCAGCGCGGCATTGATCAGATTCCCGCCGGCAACCAAAGCCTCTTTGTTTGCCAAAGCCACGTCTTTGTGATTCTTGATTGCTTCCAATGTCGGCAGAAAACCGGTAAAACCGACGAGCGTATTCACCAGCATGTCATAGTCCGGCAGACGTACAATTTCTAAAAGGCCATCTTCGCCGTAAAAGAACCTCACAGCAGTAAACTGCTGTTCCAGCTGTTCATTTCTCTCGATCGAATAGGCATAAGAAACCGGAAACTCTTTCAGGATTTCGGTAAGCGATTCGATATTGTAGCCAACAGCAACACCGACGAGCTGCAACTCATCGGAATGCTGTCGTATGACATCAAGCGTCTGGCTTCCGATCGAACCGGAAGCGCCTATCAGAATCAGTCTTTTCATTTGAATAATATCAGCAATGCTCCAAACAGCAATGTACAGAAGATATGGGAATCCAGACGGTCAAGAATCCCTCCGTGTCCGGGAATCAGATTCGAGAAATCTTTGACGCCATAATGGCGTTTGATCAGAGAAAACACCAGATCGCCGATTTCCGAAACGATAGGAAGAAATAAGGAAGCCAGAAGGAATACATACATCGGCTTATCAAAATAATGAAAATAAGAAGCCCAAAGGAATGATGCAAGGAAACCGAAGAACCAGCCGCCCAGGCTTCCCTCGACCGTTTTTTTGGGCGATACTCTGCTGTTCAGCTTGTGCTTTCCGAATTTGACACCGATAAAATAGGCGAATACATCTGTCAGATAGGAAATAATCAGCACATAACCGAACATGAATCTGTTTTCTTTCTGGATGGAAGACATGAAATGCAAGGCATAGCCCAGCACGATCGACATCAGAAACGTCGTGGCGACATCGTCAAATGTTTCCTTCTCGTCAAATACGGCGATCGTCAGCAGGACGATGATCTCAAACAGCATGATCACCGTTGCGTAGTCATGCAGAAGATAGATCGCCATGACGCAGATTGCCATGATCGCAAACAGGACCATGTTGAAGCGTTCTTTGCGTATCTTTATAAATTCATAAGAACCGTATATGCCGACAAAAGAAAGCACACCGGCGAGAATGATCCCTCCGAAATATGCGGCAATGACCGTAATGATGGCGATAAACACGCCGCTAATCACTCTTTGTTTCATCACGACCTCCGAAATTACGTTTACGGCTCTGATATTCCGCGATACACTCATCTAGTATATCACTCGTAAAGTCAGGCCACAATGTATCGATGACCACAAACTCCGAATATGCCAGCTGATACAGCAGGAAATTGGAAAGACGCATTTGAGATCCTGTCCTGATCAGAAGATCGACTTCCGGCAGATCGGCGGTATACAGATAGGATGCGAATTTCTCTTCATCCAGTTCATCGGCGATCCCTTTTTTATAATCTTCCGCATATTTCCTTGCTGCCCTGACGATCTCATCTCTGGCACCGTAATTGAAAGCGAAATTCAGTATCAAACCGGTATTGTTTCTGGTCGTTTCGATCGCTTCATCGATGACTTTCATCGTATCCGCAGGCACCTTGTCACGGTCGCCGATGATCATGATCCTGACGTTGTTGTCCATCAGTTCCTTGATATAGGATGCAAAAAAGATCTTAGGCAGTGACATGATATAGCTTACTTCTTCCACGGAACGTTTCCAGTTTTCCGTCGAAAAAGCATAGACCGTCAGGCACTTGATACCCAAGCTGTTCGCATAGATCGTGATGTTTCTCAGGACTTCAACACCCTTGTAATGGCCCGCAGTACGCGGCAGTCGATTCTGCTTCGCCCACCGACCGTTGCCATCCATGATGATCGCCAGATGATTCAGATCGTTCATTAGATCGTCATTATCTCTTTTTGTTTTGCTTTGGCAAGTTCTTCGATCTTTTCGATCGTTTTATCCGTGATTTTCTGAACATCCTCTAAATATGATTTGGATAGATCTTCAGGAATCGTCTTGTCTTTCTTGATGTCGTCATTGACTTCCCTGCGGACATTTCTGGCAGCGACTTTCGCATCTTCTGCCATCTTATCGACATCTTTGCAGAATCCTTTTCTGGTTTCTTCCGTCAACGCAGGAACCGTGATTCTTAACAGTTCGCCATTGTTCTGAACAGGCAGACCAAGATCGGACATGTTGATTGCACGTTCGACATCTTTCACGGAATTACGGTCAAACGGCTTGATCACCAGAGTCTTGCCTTCCTGGATCGAAATCGAAGCGATCTGATTCAATGGTGTCGGAGAGCCATAATAATCGACATCGATGCCATCCAGCATCGTCGGGTTCGCTCTGCCGGTCCTGACTTTCGAAAGAGCAGATTCAAAAGCCTTGATCGCTCCTTCCATCTTTTCTTCAGCAATTTCCAAAAACAAATTATCCATACTACTCTCCTTTTGAAGCTTTGATCACGGTACCGATCGCATCGCCTTTCGCGGCTTTGACGATGTTCCCCTCTTCAGCCATATTGAAAACGAAAGCATCGATTCCATTCTGCAGACACAGTTCCGCAGCAGAAGCATCGATAACTTTCAGTTCAAGTCTAAGTATATCATCAAACGTCAGCTCATCGAATTTCCTGGCATCCGGGTTTTCATCAGGATCAGAATCATAGACGCCATCAACTCCTGATTTTGCCATCAGAATGACATCTGCACCGATATCGG
>CADBPB010000022.1 GCA_902796525.1 uncultured Erysipelotrichaceae bacterium
AAGCTGCGTCGCAAGAAGCTGGATCGGGTTGTAGATGACGCCATCCAGATCGGCCGTCGCTTTGTCGAAGCTTTCCTGCGCTTCGGAGCTGCCTAACGTGCCCGGTCTGCCTGTGCCCTGGATCTCCCAGCCTCCAACGACAGGCTCGTCATTCGCGTCTGCGGTTTTCACATCCGTGATTTCGATATCAGAGATCGACTGCAGTTCCACATTATCCTGGAGGTCCTTGTAGATCTTGACGATCTGATATCCCAACGGTTTTCCATCCGCTGTTTTTTCGCCGACCAGATAGGCATAATTCATGCCGCTGACCAGCTGGGTCGCAAGAACGCGGACCGGTACGTAGCAGTCATCGAGATAGGCATCTTTGACCTTCTCGAAGATTTCCGCTTCTTCGTCTGTCAGATCGGTTCTGGAAACATCGACTATTTCCCATCCACCAAACAGCTCTTCATTCGGTATATAAGTTACCGTATAGACATCGCCGTCCTGCAGCGTGATATTCGCGATCGTATCGTTGATCGGATCATCCAAGCCATCCGCATACTTGCAGATAGCCCAGTAGCCGAATTCATCGTTGCCTGTGCCGTTGATGCTGACGACATAGCCTTCCTCATCCAGTTCATAAGTGAAATCGCCGGTCGAGCCATAGGCATCGAACAGATCTTTCAGGGTTTTGTTGCCAGCCGAAGCAGAAGTCATGCCTCCTTCTCTGCCGTCGGTTCCTTTAAACCGCAGTTCGGCTTCGATCGGTTTCTGGCAAGCCGCGATCGTAACGGCCATAAGTGTTGCCAGTAAGAGATTCAACAGTTTTTTCATAATGCTTTCACACTCCTAACTAATAGTATATCTGTATCTTTTGTTTCGTGAAATGCTTTTTATATCACGTGTTTGCTGCGTTGACAGATATACCTGAAAATCAAATCATAGTATAGTATAGAGAGAAATATTATTTCTATGTAACAGAAGGCGGGTCAGGATATGATTGAATTTAGAAATGTTTCCAAATCTTACAAGAAAGGCGTCAAAGCGGTAGATGATCTGTCGCTGACGATCCATGACGGAGAGATCTTCGGTTTTTTAGGACCGAACGGCGCCGGAAAATCGACGACCATCCGAATGCTGACGGGGATCCTGAATATCGATGAGGGACAGATCCTGCTGGATGGAAAGGACATCGAGAAGGAACCGATCGAAGCAAAGAAGACTTTCGGATACGTGGCGGATGATCCCGATCAGTTTCTTTCGTTGAAGGGGATCGAATACCTGAACTTCATGGCGGATGTCTATGGAGTGGAAAACCGTAAGGAGATCATCAAGGAACTGACGGAAAAATTCGAGATCGCCGATGCGTTAAACAGCAGGATCGAATCATATTCCCATGGCATGCGTCAGAAGATCGTGATCTGCGGCTGTCTGATGCACGAACCGAAAAACTGGATCCTGGATGAACCGATGACCGGTCTGGATCCGCGTTCATCGTTCGATTTGAAAGAGATGATGCGCAAGCATGCTGCTGCCGGCAACTGCGTTTTCTTTTCGACCCACGTCCTGGATGTGGCCGAGAAGCTGTGCGACCGCGTAGGCATCATCCATAAAGGCAAACTGCTCTTTACCGGTACCTTGCAGGAAATGCGGGAAACGTTCAAAGAAGACGTCTCTTTGGAACAGCTCTTTCTGGAGATCACAGAAGATGTGGAAGAACAGCTTTAACCTGACAAAGATTTTCCTGATTTCTTCTTTTGGCAAAGGCGGAAGCAAGAAGAAAAACGGAACAGGCAAGATCCTCCTTTACGGACTGCTGTTTGCCTACCTGATCGGCGTCTTCGCTTTCCTGTCGTACGAGATCCTGACGGGACTGATGGCGCTGGAACAGCAGGAGAGTTTCATCGGTTTCGTTCTGATGGCAATAATCACTCTGGTGCTCTTTACGACGGTCATCAGCACGATGAATGTCCTTTATTTTTCCAAAGACAACCGCTTCATCCTGCCGCTTCCTTTACGACCGGTCGAAGTCCTTTCCGCCAAGATCAACACCCTGCTGGCGTATGTCTATCTGGAAGAAATGATGCTGGGGCTTGCTCCTTTGCTCATGTATGGCGTCCTGACGAAGCAGAGCATCCTGTATTATCCGCTCATGATCCTGGTATTGTTGCTGCTGCCGGTGGTGCCGCTGCTGATCGTCACCTTCATCGTGATCTGTATCATGGCGCTGACAGGAGGCATCCGCAACAAGAGTCTGGTCCAGCTGGTGACGATGACTCTGTCGATCCTGTTTTCGCTGGTCGTCTCGATGCTGTCGTCTTCCATGTCTTCCAATGAGGATGTCGCGGTCCTGATGGAGACAGCGGGCACTCTGGTCGAAGCCTACAAGAAAGCTTTCCCGACGATGCCGATG
>CADBPB010000023.1 GCA_902796525.1 uncultured Erysipelotrichaceae bacterium
CAGCGATTCGATCAAATACAATAAAGTGGCTTTGACCATCGGACTGTCGGATCTGGAGAACTTTTACGATCTTCTGGCGAATTCCGAATTCGATGTTTCCCTGATCCTGCTGGATGCCAGCAAGGACTCGATCATCAACCGCTACAAGTTCAGCAGACGCGTCCATCCTCTGGTGACTTCCAATCTGGCGGCGACCGTGGAAGAAGCGATCGAAATCGAAAAGAACATCCTCAGCAAATGGAAGACGCGCAACGTTCACATCATCGATACCAGCAATCTCACCGCAAAACAGCACAAAGAGAAGCTGGACAAGATATTGAAATACAACGACAGAGAGAATCTCGCCATTACCTTCGAATCCTTCGGATTCAAGAACGGCGTCCCGGAGGATGCCGATGTGATCCTGGATGTCAGGATGCTGGACAACCCGTTCTATATCGCCAAGCTCAAGAACAAGACAGGCAATGACAAGGCGGTCAGGAACTATGTCCTGGATTCCAAGCTGACCCAGAGATACATCAAGAAGACGCTGGCGTATCTGGACTTCATGTTCAAGGAATACGGCAAAGAAGAGAAGCGCCATCTGACCATCTGCGTCGGATGCACCGGAGGACAGCACCGAAGCGTGACGCTGGCGAATTATCTCTATGAATACTACAAAGACAAGTACATGTGTTACGTGACACATCGGGAACTGAAATGAAAAAGATAACGGCGATCGGCGGAGGCCATGGGCTTTCGGCGATATTGAAAGGCATCAAAGATATTCCGGATACCGAGATTTCGGCAATCGTGACGGTTGCGGACGACGGAGGTTCGACGGGACGTCTGAGGAAACGCTATACCATTCCGGCCATGGGCGATGTCAGGAATGTGCTTTTGGCGTTGTCGGATGGCGAACCGCTGCTGCACGAGCTGATGAACTACCGTTTCGAAGGCGAAGACAACATGGATATCGCCGGACATTCCTTGGGAAATCTGATCCTGACGGCTCTGACCAATATGACCGGTTCGTTCAATGAAGCCATCCGCATCACATCGGATATGCTGATGGTGAAAGGCAGGATCATTCCTTCGACGCTGCAGAACGTCACCCTGTTTGCGCAGATGGATGACGGAACGATCGTCAAGGGCGAAGCCAATATTCCGTCTCTGATCCATAATATCGAACGGGTCTTCTATCAGGAAGCGGTGCACGCCAACGAAGAAGCCGTCCAGGCGATCAAAGAAGCCGATCTGATCATCTACGGGATCGGATCCCTCTATACTTCCATCCTGCCCAATACGATTATCAAAGGCATCAACGAAGCCCTGCGGGAATGCAAAGCGAAACGCGTCTATTTCGCCAACTGCATGACCCAGTCCAACGAAACATACAACTACGATCTGGCTGCCCACTTGCAGGCGTTTCAGGACCACCATACCGATGTCGACCTGGTCATCACCCATGAAGACAGGATCCCTGAGCATATCCTTTACCGCTATGCCCAGCAGAATTCCATCGAAGTGCTCGACAGCGACGAAGTCACGATCCCGGTCGTCAAATATCCGCTGCTGTCGTTTGAAAACGATCTGGTCCGGCATGACCCGAAACAGATCAGAAAAGTCGTCGAGGACCTGCTCTGATGTCGTTTTCTACGGATATCAAGCAGGAGATCAGCAAGCGCGTCACGGAAACGCACTGCCGCAAGGCGGAGCTGAGCGCGCTGCTCAAGCTGACCAGTTCCCTGACCATTTCCAACGGGAATCTGGGTTTTGTGGTACGCACCGAGAACCCGACCACGGCCAAGCGTATCGTTTTTTTATTGAAAGAGATCTATGACGCGGAAACGGAACTGCAGATCTACAAGAAGACCAATCTCAAGAAAAACAACGTCTATACGATCGAAGTCCACGAAGAAGGAAGAACGATCCTGGACGATCTGGACATCTATAACGAAAAAGGCGTACAGGCTCATCCCCGTTACGACCTGATCATGCGCAACTGCTGTGCGGCGTCCTACCTGGCAGGAGCGTTCCTGGCCTATGGCGCCTGCAACGATCCGCAGAATCCCAACTATCACATGGAGATCTCTTTGCCGGAAATCGAGAATGCGAACTTTCTGGTCAAATTATTGTCCCGTTTTCAGATCGAAGCCAAGATCGTCAAAAGAAGAGCGCGTTATATCGTCTATGTGAAGAAGGCGGATCATGTCTCGGACTTCCTGGCGCTGATCGGAGCGCATGACGCGATGATGCGTTTCGAGGATGAACGGATCGGAAGAGATGTGAACAACTCCATCCGAAGGATCGACAACTGCGAGATCGCCAACGAAGTAAAGACTTTGAAAGCGGCGCAGCAGCAGATCGCGAACATGCAGAAGATCATCGACAGCGGCCGATATGAACATCTCAATGAGAAACTGAGAAACGTCATCGATATCCGTTTGAAATATCAGGACTCCTCGTTGCTGGAGCTGTGTGAAGCATATCAGAAGAATTATGGCGAAGCTATCTCCAAGTCGGGCATGAAACACCGGTTGAACCGGATCGATGGCATTGCCGATCGTTTGGAGGAACAATCATGAAATATGTCTTGATTACCGGTGCATCCAGCGGGATAGGCAGGGAACTGGCGAAAGAGTTCGCTAGGAAAGGCCATCATCTCATTCTGGCGGCGCGCAGGGAAGAACTTCTCAAGGAACTGAAAGAAGAACTGGAAACAACGTACCAGGTGAATGTCCTTTACCTTGCCTGCGATATCGCAGAAGATCCCAAAGCTCTCTACGATTTCTGCAAGACCAATGATCTTTCGGTCTCCGCGCTCGTGAACAACGCGGGTTACGGGGATTACAGAACGTTTGCCGAAGCGGACATCGACAAGCTTCTGGGCATGATCGATCTGAATGACCGGGCGCTGGTCGCCTTGACCTATTATTTCCTGAAAGATATGAAAGAAGAAGGCTGCGGGCATATCATCAATACCGGATCGGTGGCTTCGTTCATTCCAGGCCCTTATATGGCGGTCTATTATGCGACCAAGGCGTTCGTTCTGAGCTTTTCGCTGGCGTTAAGGGAAGAACTGAGGGGTACAGGCATCCATGTCTCCGTCCTATGCCCGGCTCCGACCAGGTCTCCGTTCTGGAGCGTGGCAGGGGGAGAGACGACGGCCGTCTATGACAATATCCTCGCCCGTACGGCCAAAGATGCCGCGAAAACAGGCTATGATCTCTACGATAATAAAAAGGCCTATGCCATCGACGGACCGGTCTATAAGCTGCTGATCGGCTTCGCCAGGCATCTGCCTCTGGAACTATGTGCCAGAACGGTCGGATTCTTTCAATCCAAGACAAAGAAACGCCGTTAGACTTTCCTGTAGATATCGATAATGAAAGCGAAGGTTACGGACAGCTCATCACAGCTGTCCAGTTTCTTTTTATCGGAGGGCGAAGTGGTATTGCTGTAGGGGGTCATCAGGAACAGGTCGTGAAGTTCTTCTTTGTTCAGGATCGCTTTCTGATGGATTTTAAGCTGTTTCTCTTCGATGAGACCTTCGATCGCGATCTCTTCTGTTTCGTTCCTGTAAGGCTTCTCGTAGAGAGTCTCTTTCAGTTCAAAGAGATGATCCTCATCGGGACGGACCAGAAGGAAGCGTCCCTCCTCTTTCAGGATGCGCACGATCTCCTCCTTGGCGATCGGGGCGAAAATGGTCAGGACCTTATCCGCACACCTGTCATATAACGGCACATCGAAGATGGAAGAAAGGATATATGTTCCGTCTTTGTCGCTTTTGGAAGCGTAGCGCAGACCCTGCTTGCTCAGATCGATCCCTGTCCGGTCTTTCGCCTTGAATTTCGAAGTATAGTAACCCTCCCCGCAGGCCAGATCGACCAGGACATCGTCTTCATCGATGCAGCGGTTCAGTTCCTCCAGAAGGAAACGGTAATGATCCTTGTTCAGGAAATTCCGGCGGGCCAGGATCATCTCCTTGCTGTCGCCGCTTGTTTCCGATTTATGCCGATAGAGATTCACATAGCCTTCTTTGGCGATATCAAAACTGTGCCCATGAATGCACCTGTAGGTATTCTCTTCTCTATGCAACGCTTCTTTGCAGACCGGACATCTGATTTCCATAACAATATTGTACGATACGGGAAAGAAAATGTTATAGAATGAAAGTATGAAAAAGGGACTGTTAATCGTATTTAGCGGAGTATCAGGCGTAGGCAAGGGAACGCTTCTTGACCGACTGATGCCCATGGAAGATCTCAATCTGGCCTACTCGGTATCCATGACGACCAGAGCGCCGCGCGAAGGAGAAGTCGAAGGAGAAGATTATTTCTTCGTTTCCAAGAAGAGATTCGTGGAGGCCATCAAGAATGACGAGCTGCTTGAGCATGCCCGTTTCGTCGGGAATGACTACGGAACGCCGAGAGCATATGTCGAGCAGCAGCGCGCGCTGGGCAAGAATGTCATCCTGGAGATCGAGATCAGAGGGGCGAAACAGATCATGGAGAAGTGTCCGGATGCCTTGAGCATCTATATCGTTCCGCCTTCACTGGAGGAACTGGAACGGAGGCTGCGGGCACGCAGCACCGAGGATGACGAGACGATCATGAAGAGGATCGCCAAAGCGAAGAGGGAACTCAAAGATACCGATTCCTATGAGCACATCGTCTGCAACGACGATCTCGATGTCGCGGTCGAAGAGATCCGCCAGATCATCCTGGATGAGATCAATAAGGAAGAAAAGTAGAAACCGCCAGATAACTGGATATGCAGAACATATCATACGGGTCTTCGAACCGGTGATATGTTTTTTTGTCCGATATTGTGGAAACGTTTACAAATAATTTATAATAAACTTTAGGGGAATAAACCCCAGGAGGTAAAAATGAAAAAACTTTTTAAGTTACTCATGATCGCTTTGATCGCTTGCTGCCTGTTCGCATGCGGCGGTAAAGGCGGCGAAGGCGAAGGCGGCGGCGAAGAGACCGTTGGCGGCGGCCAGCTGATCATCTATTCGCCAAACACCGATGCGCTGCTTGCAGCTGCTGAAGTTTTCGGCGAGAAGTATGGCATCGATGTCCAGTTCATCACTGCCAAGACCGGCGAATGTCTGGAAAGAATCGCTGCTGAAAAAGAAAACCCTCAGGGCGATATCATGTATGGCGGCATGAACTATGCCAACTCATTCAACCCGGAATATGTTCCGTTGTTTGAACCGTATGTCGCTGCAGGCGATGACAAGCTTCCTGAAGCTTACCAGAACTTCAACGGCATCACCACGCACTACTGCCTGGATGGTTCCGCTGCTTTGCTGGTCAACGTCGAAGAATATACAAAGCTCGGTCTGAATATCGATGATTTCGATTCCTATGAAGATCTGCTGCAGCCTGAACTGTTCGGCAAGATCGCCATGGGCGACCCGGCTTCTTCTTCCAGCGCTTGGGCTGAGCTCACCAATATGCTGTTAGTCAAAGGCGATGAACCATATGACGAGAAAGCCTGGGAATGGGTCAACACGTTCGCTCAGAACCTGAACGGC
>CADBPB010000024.1 GCA_902796525.1 uncultured Erysipelotrichaceae bacterium
GAGATCGAACTCAACGACAACGAGAATGTCTATCTGGTGGACGATGATTTTCTCTACGATGAAACATATCTGAGAAACTTCATCGATGAGATCAAAAAACGAAGGATCCGGCGGAATTACATCTGCTACGGCAGAGCGGATTTCATTGCTGCCCATGAAGAAATCGTGGCGGAGCTGAAAGAGATCGGCTTCGACTATTTCCTTGTAGGTCTGGAAGATATCCATGATGAAAAACTGGATGCCTACCGGAAACGCAATACGATCGAAAATAACGAGAAATGCATCGCGATCTGCCAGAAATACGGGATCCGTCTCATGGCCATGTTTATTCTGGGACTGGACTATCGGGGAAAGGATTTCCGCGATCTTTATTCCTATATCTGCAGGCATCGGCTGAAACATGTGGCAGTCTCGATCTATACGCCGGAACTGGGTCTTCCTAGCGAAGAAGAATACATCACGGAAGATCCTTCCCGTTTCGATTATCTGCACCTGGTCGCTAAGCCGAAGTATCTGAGCGTGAAAGCTTGGTATTTCCATTACTACGTCTTGCTGATAAGACTGTTTCTGAAAGGAAGAAGAGACGGCGTCTACGATTTCATCGATTACGGAACCTATATCCGTTCTTTTATCAAAAACATATTCCGAAAGGACCTCTAAGATGGCTGTTCTCTATATCCTGTTTGAACGATCCAATTCGCTGGTTGGGAAGCTGGGACGTCTGTTCATGCCTTATCCCTATACCCATGTGACGATCAGCTTCGATGGCAAGACCTATCATTCCTTTTCACGGCGCCGTTTCCACGATCCTTTCGATGCCGGCCTGACGGAAGAGAAGCTGGCGTATTTCGCCTACGAGGATGTGCAAGTCAAGATCTATACGTTGGATATCAGCGAAGGACAGAAAGAAAAGATCCTCTCGTTCATGGAAAGCGTCAAAGACTGTCCGTTCGATGTGATGGACATGCTGACGATGCCGGTCCTGCACGGGCACAAGAGAAAAAACGCCTACAACTGTATGAGTTTCGTTGCCGAAGTGCTGTCGATCCTGGATATTCCTTTACGGAGAAAGCTCTACCGCAACAGCATCGAGGACATCGAAAACGCCCTGATCGATCAGGGCTGCGAAGGGAAGATCGTACTTCTGCCGAAACAGCCCGATGAAGCATACATGTCTGAAGTGCCGCTGAAGCAGAAGCTGTCCTCCATGTACCGGCTTTTTCGAAAACTGTACGGCCAAAAACGGTAGCAAGCTTCCCTGATCGCACACACGCTGACGAAAGCGAGTTAGTGATACAATAGTGACAGGAGTTTTTATGCTGACAAGAAGAAAGATTCGAAACATCAGTCATTTCCGTCGCAAAAAAGTCGATATCGGAAGATATATCAAGGACTACTATGTCGATAACCGGCTGGCTTATATCTCCTGCAATGTGGAAAGCTATGACGTTATCATCGATCATTATTCGGTTCCCGATTACGAAGATCTGAATCCCGATTTTGTCGCGTATATCGAAGAAAACGCGGAACATATCCCGGTAGAGTATCCCATCGTGCTGGAAATCACCGGACATGTTTTCAATGCGTCGCAGCAGCGTATCATTACGGAAACGATCAATGATTATTACAATATGAAACTGGGCGATGTCCAGCTGGATATGTATGACAACAGCAGGCGCTGTCTGCTTCTTGTCGTCCTGTCGGTCGTTGCCTGGACTTTGTATTTTGCATTGGATGTCGATCATCATTATATTTTCATGATCGATTTCTTATCCTGGTATTTCATCTGGTTCCTGGCGGAAACGATCCTTTTCGACCGTCAGAAAATCAAAGACAAGAAAGTATCCTACGGGCAGCTCTCCAGCATGAAAGTTCTGTTCCGCAAAGAATTTGTCGACGATGAAGTGCCTCTTACCGTCGAGCAGCAGATCATCGATGAGATCCTGGAAGACAATCTTTCGGACAGGGTCTAGAGAGGTGAAACATGTTCTGGCGCAAGAATAAGAAAAAGAAACATGCCGTCGATTTCTTCAGAAACAAGACGATCGATTACAGCAGATACATCAAGGATTACTATGTCGAAAATGATTTCGCCTACATTTCCTGTCATGTGAACGACATGAAAGAGATCATCGACCGTTATTCCGTCAAAGATTATGAAGATATGAATCCGCGTTTCATCTCGTTTATCGAAGACAATGCGGAACATATCCCCAGCGAATATCCGATCGTTCTGAAGATCACGGGACATGCTTTCAGCGAAGAGGAACAGGAAACGATCATCGAATCAGTCAACGACTACTACAACATGAAGCTGGGGACCGTGCAGGAAGATCTTGCGGATAATTTCAGACTGTCGATGATGCTGCTTGCCGGCGGGATCATCTGTCTGGCGCTGTATGTGTATCTGCGCGATATCGTTTCCAGCAATGTGTTCCTGATCATTCCGACCTGGTTCATGTTCGAGGAGTTCATCAATATCTTCTGGCTGGATCGCAGCGATATCTATCAGGAGCGGATGAACTATGCCCAGCTTTCCAGTATGAAGATCATCTTCCAGGAACATTTCGTGGATGATTATATCAATGAAGAAGCAGAAGAAGAGATCATCAAAGAGATCTTCGATGAATAATGGAGGTACAGTCATGAAAAAGATTTATCTTGCCGGCGGATGCTTCTGGGGCGTGGAGCACTACATGTCGCTGATCGAAGGGATCAAAGAGACGACCGTAGGCTATGCCAACAGTGACATTCCCGATCCTGCTTATGAAGATTTGAAGGCGCATCGTTCCAGCGCGTCCGAGACCGTGGAAACGGTCTATGATGAAACGGTGATCTCGTTAAGAGAAGTGTTGGATCTCTTTTTTCAGATCATCGATCCGACCATCCTGGATCGGCAGGGACACGATGTCGGTCATCAGTATCGGACGGGGATCTATTTTACCGACAAGGAAGATCTGCCTATCATTGAAGAAGCGATGAAAGAACTGGCTTCGCGATACGATGAGCCGATCGTTACCGAAGTCATGGAACTGGAAAGCTTCACCAAAGCGGAAGATTACCATCAGGACTATCTGGTCAAGAATCCGAATGGCTACTGTCATGTGGATATGAAGATGTTTGATGTCGCTAGGAACTACCATCCCCACGGCTGATATTTTCTTCGGAAACGACTTATAATACAATAGAAACGTAAAGAGAGGTCACAAGCATGTTGAGTTGTACAGAAATCAAACCGGGTTCCTGTTTTACCTGGGAGAATGAATTGTATCAATGTATCGATATCCAGCTGAACAAGACGGCGATGGCGAAGATGAAAGTCAAAGTCAAAGTCAAAGTGCCCAGGACGGGCGTGGTCAAGGAACTGTCTTTCATCGGCTCCGATCAGGTCGGGGAAGCCCATATCGACAAACGTCCGATGCAGTATCTCTATGATTCCGGCGATACGGAAGTTTTCATGGATTCCGAGACTTACGAACAGCTGGAGATACCGTCCGACAGACTCGAATGGGAAAAGAACTTTCTGGTGCCGAATCTGGATGTGAACATTTCATTCTATGAGGGAGAGATCCTGGGAGTCATCCTGCCGGATAAGGTCGAACTGGAACTGACGGAATGCGAACAGGCGGTCAAAGGCAATACCGCGACATCCGCTTTGAAGAATGCAGTAACGGAAACGGGTCTGCAGATCAAAGTTCCTTTGTTTATCGAACAGGGCGAACATGTCATCGTTTCGACGATCGACGGAAAGTATTCGGGAAGAGCCTGATTTAAGCAAGGATCGCAAGATCCTTTTTATATTATTTTATTATTGAAAATACAGGGCTTATCTGTTATGATATTCATGTTGTAGTCCCTTCTTTCGGGGGTTATAACCGCACAGAAGAGGTTAAAGTATCTCAGGATCACCTCCATGGCGAGTCCGTACAAAAAAGGAGGTTAATACGATGTATGCGATTATTGAAACCGGCGGCAAACAGCTGAAAGTCGAAGAAGGCCAGGCCATCTATGTCGAAAAACTCGATGTGGAAGCAGGTCAGAAGTACACGTTCGACAAGGTTGTTGCAGTCGAAAACAACGGTCTGACCGTAGGTACGCCTTATGTCGATGGTGCCAAAGTCATCTGCAAAGTCGATAAGCAAGACAAAGCCAAGAAGATCATCATCTTCAAGTACAAGCAGAAGAAGGGCTCTACCAGACGCAAACAGGGCCATCGTCAGCCATACACCAAACTGACTGTCGAAAAGATCGCTTAATGATCAAAGTCAGTTACGAATCGGATAAGGAACGTTATTCCTATCTGAAAGTCGAAGGTCATGCGGAATTCGCGGATGCAGGTCAGGACCTCATCTGCGCAGCGGTTTCTTCCATCGTCTACGGTCTGATGAATGCATTGGACGGATTCGGGGAAGAAGTCGAGATCCATGACAATGAAGATGATATCGAAATAAGGATTCTGAGCGATGATCAGACGGTTCAGAACTACATTGATCTGGTTCTGATACAGCTGAAAACGATCGAATACTCTTATGGAGATTTCATCAAAATCAAAGAAAGGAAGTAAAAAGATGAAGTATATACTTAATATCCAGAGATTTGCTTCGAAAAAGGGTGTCGGTTCGACCAAGAACGGCCGTGATTCTGAGTCTAAACGCTTAGGCGCAAAGCTGGCTGATGGGCAGTTCGCTACAGCTGGTTCGATCATCTATCGTCAGAGAGGCACAAAAGTTCATCCTGGTACCAATGTCGGTAAGGGTGGAGATGATACATTGTTCTGCCTGGTCGACGGTGTCGTCAAATACGAACACCTCGGCAAGAAAAAGACGAAGGTATCGGTTTATCCTGAAGCTTGATCTTAGAGCCCTTTAAGGGCTTTTTATTACTGATTATGCAATTTATCGATAAAGTTACATTAAAACTGAAAGCAGGCAACGGCGGCAATGGGATCGTCGCTTTTAAGCGCGAGAAGTATAATCCGTTGGGCGGTCCTTCCGGAGGGGACGGAGGCAAGGGCGGTTCCATCATTTTCAAGGTGGATACCAACAAGTCGACGCTGCTGGATCTGCGTTATGCCAAAAGGATCAAAGCCGAGGATGGCGAAAACGGAAAGACCAACAACATGTATGGCGCTTCCAGCGACGATGTGATCGTCAAAGTCCCGTTGGGAACCATCGTGAAAGATCTGGATACCGATGAGATCGTCGCGGATCTGAATACCTTGGATTCCTGCGAAGTCATCTGTCAGGGCGGTATCGGAGGCAAAGGGAATTTCCATTTCAAGTCTGCCAGAAACAGTGCACCGGAATACCGTACTTTGGGCACTCCGGGACAGGAGAGGAATGTTCTGGTGGAACTGAAACTGCTGGCGGATGTAGGTCTGGTGGGTCTTCCTTCGGTAGGCAAATCGACCTTGCTGTCGGTGGTCTCCAACGCCAGACCGGAAATCGCGGATTATCCGTTCACCACGCTGAAACCGCAGCTGGGAATGGTCAAGGTCGATGACAGTTCCTTTGTCATGGCAGATCTTCCCGGTCTGATCGAAGGCGCTTCGCAAGGGAAAGGACTGGGCCACGAATTCCTGAAACATATCGAACGCTGCCGGCTGATCCTGCATGTTCTGGATATGGGCCATGAAGATCCGATTCACGACTATGAAGTCATCAACGAGGAACTGAAATTGTATCCGGGCAATCTCGAAACCAGACCGCAGATCGTTATCGCCAACAAGATGGACCTTGACAATGCTGCCGAAAATCTGCAGAAATTCAAGGAAAGATATCCGGAAATCGAGATTTTCGAAACGATCACGCTGATCAACGAAGGACTGAAACCGGTTCTGTATCGGGTCAAGGACAAGCTTAAGGAACTTCCGCAGTTTCCGCTCTACGATACAGCCAAGACCGATACGAAAGTCATCTACAAATACGAAGAGCCTGTTCCATTCACGATCTTCAACGAAGGGAACGGAGTATGGAGAGTCGAAGGCGAAAAGATCACCAGACTCTTCCTTAATACCGATTTCGATAACGATGATTCGGTCATGTCCTTCTCCAGGGCGTTGTCCCATATGAAACTAGACGACGCATTGAGAGCCAAAGGATGCAGAAACGGCGACCGGGTCTTCATCCAGGATTACAGTTTTGATTTCGTAGATGAAGAATCATAAACAACAAGAGGATGAAACACTGTTTCATCCTTTTTCGTGTATAATGAAACTATGATTGGCTTTGTTAGGGGAACAGTTCATGCATTTGGACTGGACTATGTGCTCATCGATGTCAACGGCATAGGCTACAGGATCAGCTTCTATCATCCGGAAAGTCTTGCCATCGGCAAAGAAATGACCATTTATACCTATCAGAATGTGCGGGAGGATGAGATCAGCCTTTACGGTTTCTTATCCCTGCAGGAATATGATCTGTTCACGAAACTGATTTCCGTCAAAGGACTGGGACCGAAGATCGCTTCCAATATCCTGTCCAGAGCATCGGTAGATGCCATCGTGACCGCCATCGAGACCGGAGACGTCGACTACATCCGTGCCATGCCCGGCATCGGCAGCAAGACCGCTTCCCAGATCATCCTGGATCTGAAAGGTAAACTGGTCGAACCGGCAGAAGACAATGACGAAAAGCTCAGTGATGTCGCGGAAGCGCTGAAACAGCTGGGATACCGTCCGGCGGAGATCCGTAATGTATTGAAACGCATAGAAAGAGAAGAAGGTTCTACGGATGAGCTTGTCAAAAAAGCTCTGACATTACTGCTCAAGTAAGAAAATGGAAGAAGAAAGAGTATTATCTGCCGATAAGCAGAGAGAAGACGATGATGCGTCTTTGCGGCCGCAGACCTTGGCCGAATATGTAGGCCAGAGCGATCTCAAGGAAAACCTTGAGGTTTTCATCAAGGCCGCGAAAATGCGCGATGAAGCGCTGGATCACGTATTATTGTACGGTCCTCCTGGATTGGGCAAGACCACGATGGCTTACATCCTGGCCAACGAGATGGGCACCAACATCAAGACGACGACCGGTCCAAGCATCGAAAAAGCAGGAGATCTGGCTGCGATCTTATCCTCATTGCAGGTAGGAGATGTATTGTTCATCGACGAGATCCACCGTCTGCCCAAAATCGTCGAAGAAGTATTGTATTCCGCCATGGAAGACTTCTATATCGATATCGTCGTAGGAAAGGACGAGGGAGCCAAATCGATCCGTCTGGAACTGCCGCCATTCACTCTGGTCGGCGCAACCACCAGGGCGGGGGCTATCAGTTCGCCCTTAAGAGACCGTTTCGGTATCACTTCCAAACTGAACTATTACACGGAAGAGGAACTGGCACAGATCGTCAGAAGGACTTCGCGCGTCTTCAATTGCGAGATCGCCGAAGAAGCCGTTCTGGAGATCGCAAAACGCTCCAGAGGCACGCCGCGTATCGCCAACCGCTTATTCAAACGGGTACGCGATTTCGCTCAGGTCAGAAACAATGGCGTCATCGATCTGGAGATCTCCAAGAGCGCTTTGGAGAAACTGAAAGTCGACCATCTCGGCCTGAATGACGTGGATATCCGTTATTTGACGGGCATTATCGAACGTTTCAAGGGCGGTCCGGTTGGCGTCGAAGCGATCGCCAGCGCGATCGGCGAGGAAGCCGTCACTCTGGAGGATGTCAATGAACCGTATCTTCTGCAGATCGGTTTCATCAACCGTACGCCGCGAGGCAGGGTGGTGACTGAAAAAGCCTACAAACATCTGAAAATCAATTACGATCAGAAACTCTTCTAAACCTGCAAACTGCAGGTTTTTTTATCTTCTTTCGAGTCAGAATGCTCTCTGCAGGATGTATAAAGCGATGAAACCGCAGTATCTCGACAGCGATTTCTACGGCTATCTGAACCGGACAAAGATGGAAAAACTCCAGAAACAGGTGTTGAAAACACCAAGAGACTTATGATAGAATAATTTAGCGTAAACGGAGGGAATACAAATGCCAAGAGATTTTGTGACATTCAAATGCTCTGAGTGTGGTGAAGAAACATATTTTGGTTCTAGAAATAAGAAGAAACATCCTGAAAAGATGGAAATCAAGAAATTCTGTCCTAAATGTAATAAAATGACGACTCACAAGGAGAAAAAATAGGCTGATGCCTATTTTTATTTATGATGGAAGTCAATACCTATGTGATGGGTCCGGTGCAGACCAATACCTATCTTTTAACGGAAGGAGATGAAGTCCTGCTGATCGATCCCGATGGCAAGGCCGAGAAGCTGCTTGCTGTCATAGGAAACCGGAAACTGACGGGAATATTGCTGACACACGGCCATTTCGATCATATCAAAGCTGTGGACGGCTTATATGAACGGTTTCATTGTCCCGTCTATCTTCATGAAGAAGATGAATTCCTGGCTCGCGACAAAAGCGCAGGAAGACTGTTTGGCATTACCTCATATATCTCTTGCCCGACTGTTCCCTTAAAGGAAGGAAAACTTGAAACAGGTCCTTTTTCCTGTGAAGTCATCTTTACTCCGGGGCATACGCCGGGCTCGGTCATCTATGTGTTTGATGACTGCATCTTTACGGGAGATACGTTATTTAGAGGCTCAGTCGGCAGGACGGATCTGGAAGGCGGAAACAGCCGGCTGCTGAAGCAGTCGCTTGAATTCTTCCGTCAGTTTACGAAAGATTACATTATATATCCCGGCCATGATGCGACAACGACACTGTACCGGGAACTTGCGGAAAACTATTATTTACAGAAATAATAGTTTTTTTTAGGAATTTTCCATTTTCCGGTGAATTATGTATAGAGGGCAGAAAATGGAAGAAAGATTGCTTGCGTTACTGAGGCTGGCTTTGAAGTACAACGCCAACTGTCTGCTTCTGCAGGAAGGCGACCTGAAAGACTATGAAACAGTCGGGATCCGGGTCTCCGTATTCAGAAACTCCGAAGGCTATGAACTTTGCTACGACAGCTATCGGATAAGGCTTTTCGTCTATGAGAAACAGATCATCAATTTTTATGTACAAAAATACTATTAGCGATATAATATACTCAGATAAAAGGAGATTTTATAATGAGTGATAATCTTGATAATGTAAAAAAAGGTCTGGATGATCTTGGAGCGAAAGCGTCTGATCTGGCAGAAGCCGCAAAAGAAAAAGCTTCTGAAGCTGCAGAAAAGTTTAAAGAAAGCGATTTAGGCAAATCCGTTCTTGGCGAAGATGGCAAGTTCGGCAAAGACGATGCGGAACGTATGGCACAGAATCTCAAAGATTCTAAGGTGGGCAAGGCTGTGCTGGGCGAAGATGGCAAGTTCGATAAGGAAGATGTCGACAGGATCACCGCGGATATTACCGGTAAGGCAAAGGATCTGATCGGTAAGGTCAAGGATGTCCTGAAAAAATAGGATTTCAGTTTTATTGTCATTAGCAAAGGAGGAACAAACATGGCAAAGAAAAAGAACGTATTAGGCAGATTATTGGGTGCTGCCGCTCTGGCAGGTGCTGCAACTGCTATTTCCAAATGGGATAAACAGGCAAAAGAAGAAGGCAGAGAATTGAAGGATGTCGCCAAAGAAAAGGCGAACGAAGTCTATGAAGGCCTGAAATCCGGCGAAACCCTGGAGAAGGTCCAGAATTTCGCAGAAAAGACGATCAACGAAGTCAAATCCGGTGAAACCCTGGAGAAGGTCCAGAATTTCGCAGAAAAGACGGTCAATGATGTCAAATCCGGCGAAACGTTGGAAAAAGTAAAAGCGAAATTCAACGAAACGGTCAATGACATCAAAGAAAATGTCAATGAATTCATCAAAGACGAAAAAGACAATGCGGAAGTATTGGAAGAAGCAGCGGAAGATGTAAAAGATACATTGGAAGATGCTGTGGATGACATCAAAGAGACGGTCGAAGAAGTCGTAGAAGCTGTCACCGAGAACAAAGAAGCATAGAAGCTCATCTGTCAAACAACAGGAAGCAGGCGTGAAAAACGTCTGCTTTTTATATATAATGAATCTGTATGAGACTGAAAAGCCAAGTCGTAATGATCCTGATCCTGGGAACGATGCTTCTGGGCGCGTTCCTCGGAGGACTGTCGTTGCAGAAGTCTCCTCAGGAGAAACCGCAAAATGATGTGCCTGTCACTCCGGCACCGGATGAACCGGAAACCGTTCCTGACAGTTTTTTGGGTACGTTCGATGGTTCCGATGAGGTTCCCGAAGAGATAAAAAAACTGGTCACAGACTATATGGATGCCTATTATTTGAGCCTCTATACCTTGGAGAAGCAGGATACCGCGGCCTTTTTCGACAATGAATTGTCGGCAGCCGTTTCCGACAAAGCGATACAGCTCCTGTGCGAAACAAGGAAGCTTCACGACTATGACTTCTCGTTGACGAACGCAAAGTACGATCTGACGGTCACCGATTATTTCGTAGAAAACGGGGACTATCATCTCGTTCTTCTGGAAGACGACATGATGTGTTTCGCTTTCATCCCAGGCGTCAGTTCCTATGCCTATGACATTGAAAACCATTTTGTGATACGCAAGGCGGATGATCAGTATAAGATCCATGACCTGAACAAGGAACAGGGTTATTATCTTTGTTTCCATGATGAATGCGAGACGGTCGAAGACGTAGAAAACAGATACGATCAGCTTTACCATGAACTGAAGGATATGATCACATACAATCGCGATGTATTGGCGCATAAGCCTGTTTCCCCGTCGTCTAAAACATATACCGATCATTATGACCGGAATGCGGCAGTGCAGTATCTGGACCGGTATTGTCATGAACGCAATCCGGAATGGTACAATTATGCATCGACCGGAGGCAACTGTCAGAATTATGCCTCGCAGGCTCTTCTGGCAGGAGGGATCCCGATGGATCATTATGGCGATGTCCAGTGGAAGTGCTATCTCGATGACGGACCATATGATGTCGAAGTCGATGAAACGGAAGATGCCAGCGGACGCAGCCGCTCCTGGGTCAATGTAGGTTATTTCTACGACTATGCCAGAGACAACGAAGGATCCGGCCTGGTTGCGGAAGTCAACGCGAATCTTTATTCCGCGGAACCGGGCGATATCGTTATCGTAGGCAACGGCAACCTGTCTCACACCGTGATGATCTCCAAGATCGTCGACGGTCATATCCTGGTCGATTCCAACAGTATCGATATGAAAGACTTCCCTCTGGATGCCTATACGTATATGAATGTCATACTGATCAAAATACTCGGTTTCAACAAGTACTAGTCTGTAAAAATAAGCCGTGTCGCCCCTTGGAAACACGGCTTTTTTATCTCAGTGATAATCATGTGCCAATGTTTAGCACTCCTATTGACTGAGTGCTATAAAAGGTTATAATAATATAGGAAAAGGAGATGAGTACTTATGATCAAACCATTATATAACAATGTTTTATTGAAAAAAGTAGAAGCTTCCAATCGGACCGATAGCGGAATCATCATTTCGCAGAAGGAAAAGAATGAGGAATATGCGGTAGTCGAAGCCGTAAGCGATTGCAAAGAAGTAAAAATCGACGACAAGGTATATGAGATGCCCTTGAAAAAAGGCGACAAGGTCATGTACAAGAAGTATTCCGGTACAGAAGTGACCGATGGCGACAAGGAATTCATTCTTATCAAGGCTGAAGATATCTTGGCGATCGTGAAATAAGGAGGCATATCATGGCTAAAATAGTGAAATATTCGAAAGATGCGAGAGAATCTGTATTGAAGGGCGTCGATACGCTGGCGGATGCGGTAAGGATCACTTTGGGTCCGAAGGGCAGAAATGTCGTATTGGACAAGGGTTACGGTTCTCCGCAGATCGTCAATGATGGCGTGACGATCGCGAAAGAAATCGAACTGGAAGATACATTTGAGAATATGGGTGCGAAACTGATCTATGAAGTCGCCAACCATACGAACGATTCCGCAGGGGATGGTACGACGACAGCGACCTTGCTGGCGCAGGCAATGATCCACGCCGGACTGGATGCCGTGGAGAAAGGTTCCAATCCTGTCCTGCTGAGAGAAGGCATTGAAAAAGCAAGCAAGGCGGTAGCTGAAAAGCTGCTGAATTCTGCGCGTAAGATCGATTCTTCCGCAGAGATCGCCAATGTCGCGGCAGTATCGAGCGGATCGCAGGAAATCGGCAATATCGTTTCCGAAGCGATGGACAAGGTCGGCAAGAACGGCGTCATCAATGTCGATGAATCCAAAGGTTTCGATACATCACTGGAAGTTACCGAAGGCTTGAGATATGACAAAGGCTACATTTCACCTTATATGGTGACCGACAGAGAAAAGATGACGGTCGAAATGGAGAATCCGGCGATTCTGGTCACGGATCAGAAGATTTCTACGATACAGGAAGTATTGCCGCTGCTGGAACAGATCGTCTCCGCAAACAAACCGTTGCTGATCATCGCGGATGATATCGAGAACGAAGTCGTTTCGACTTTGATCGTTAATAAATTAAGAGGAACCTTCAATGTGGTCGCGACGAAAGCTCCGGGCTTCGGTGACAACCAGAAAGCCAATCTGCAGGATATCGCGATTCTGACGGGCGCTACTTTCGTTTCCAAGGATCTGGGCATGCAGCTGAAGGATATCGATATGAAAGGTTTGGGCAGCGCCAAGAAGATCATCGTCGAGAAGGATCATACCACGCTGATCGACGGCGCAGGTACCAAGAAAGCCTTCAAGGAAAGAGTGTCGGAGATCGAGAATATGATCGAAAGAGCTACTTCCGAATATGACAAGAAGAATCTGAAAGAACGTCTGGCGAAACTGACCAATGGCGTTGCTGTCATCAAGGTTGGAGCTACGACCGAAACGGAACTGAAAGAAAAGAAATTAAGGATCGAAGATGCTTTGAATGCGACCAGAGCGGCGATCGAAGAAGGTATCGTTTCCGGTGGCGGCTGCGCCTTGATGTCCGTATACAAGGAACTGAAAGACAAGGTCACTTCTTCGGAAGCGGATGTACAGAAGGGCATTTCGATCGTATTCGATTCACTGAAACAGCCTTTGTACCAGATCGCCGAGAATGCCGGTCATAACGGCAGAGACATCGTCGATAAGCAGCTTACGCAGAAAGGCAACTTCGGCTTTGATGCCAGAAGCGGTGAATGGGTCGATATGTTCAAGGCAGGAATCGTCGATCCGTGCAAAGTCACGAGATCTGCACTGCTGAACGCCGCATCGATCGCCGGTTTGCTGATCACGACAGAAGCGGCCGTAGGCACGATCAAAGAACCGGAACCTGCGATGCCTGCCGGCGGAATGGGCGGAATGTATTAAACACAAAAGAGGAAGCGATTCCTCTTTTTGATTCCTTTGTTTTGAAAACATTTTCACATAATGTAAATATTTCACGAATTTTTCACATTGTTCGGGTATATTGGTATTGTAAAAAGTTTTTTCATTTAATTCTTTGTATTTGAAAATAGGATCGATCCTATTTTCTTTTTATATAATAGAATCAGTGGTTCGGGAGGTAAGAGATGGAATATACAAGATATGAGAACACTTATGTGATTCGGCTGGATAAAGGAGAAGAACTGGTACGCTGCCTGACTGATTTCTGTGCCAAAGAACATGTTTCTTATGGATCGGTATCTGGCATCGGCGCCTGCGACCGCGTCCTGATCGGCGTATATGATGTCCGTGAACAGCTTTTCCGTGAGACGGAATTCAATGAAACGATGGAAATCGTCAACGTGACAGGGAACATAAGCAATACGAATCACGGACCTTATCTGCATCTTCATATCAGTCTGGCAAGGGAAGATCTTTCCCTGATCGGAGGACATCTGAAAGAATGCAGGATCTCCGCGACCTGCGAACTGCATCTGCAGACATTGCCGCTGAAGGTCGGACGGCAGCCGGATCCCGATACCGGATTGAATATTTATCGATTTTAAAAAGATGGATAGGTTCCATCTTTATTTTATTTTATTCTTCCTTAGAGCCGCTTCGACTACATGTGAGACCAGAACGGCAGTAGTGACCGAACCGATCCCTCCCGGAACAGGGGAGATCGCCGAAACATGGTCCGCGACATCATCGAATAGAACATCTCCGCACAGCTTCTGTTTCTCATCGTTCCAGCTGATCCCCACATCGATGATGATCTGTTTGGGATTGGTATAGCTGCGATCGATCATTTCCGCCTTTCCTGTCGCACATACCAGAATATCGGCTCTGGATGCGATCGCTGTCAGATCCGTACTGCGGCTGTGGCAGATTGTCACGGTCGCATTGCGTTTCAGCAGCAGCATGGATACGGGCTTGCCAATGACCAGCGATCTTCCTATGACGGCGACATTTTTTCCTTTCAGACCGATCTGATAACGATCCAGCATCTCGATCACGGACTGTGCCGTACAAGGCGCGAAACCCAATTCTTTGTCGGTAAAGACACCAGCCAGAGAAAGATCCGAACAGCCGTCTACATCCTTTTCAGGACGAATGCTGTTGCGCAGCTTCTCATCATTGAAACGTTTCGGTAACGGCCGGAAAACCAGGATTCCATGGATGGCATCGTTCCTGTTGGCATCCTCAAGGCTTTGATAGAATTCTTCTTCGCTCACATCTTCATCAAAGATGTACCGGATGACTTCCACGCCGGTCTCTGCGCAGCGTTTCATAGCGCCTCTTTCATAAGAGACATCATCTTCCCTGTTTCCTACGCGGAATAATGCCAAAGTCGGACTGATTCCGTTTTCTTTCAGCTGATTGACGCCTTCGATGCTTCTGAGACCGATCGCTTCAGCGACCGCTTTTCCTTTCAACAGTTCCGCCATCAGTCGGTCAGCCTCTTGCAGATATCATCATAGATATTCAAAGCCATGACAGAATACTCATCCAAGAGTTTCACGGCTTCGTCGTTCTTCTTTTCGGCATATTCTCGGTCTTTCATCAAAGAAGTATTCACAAGGATATTGACATAGGCTCCATATAGAACGCCATGCGCCAGCATCACCGAGGTAGCGGCATCCGAAATGGCGATCTTGGAACCGATCACCGCCAGACGTTCATCGAGTTCGATGATCCTCGTTGCATATTTCAGAATCAGGTAGGGGGAATCCGCTGCCGTTCTTAAACACTGTTCCATCGTTTCTGCGTAGCCTTCGGCATCCTTAGGAAGCGCATAGGCGGCAGCCAGAGGCTCGAAAGCTTCCGCATCCTTATTGATACAATCGAGCAGATTGCTTCTTAACAGATCCAGTTCTTTCCGGATATCCTCGAGTTCGACCGTATATTCGAGATACTTTTTCTTTCCTATGGTCAGGTTCGTGACCATTTCCCCCAAGGAAGCAGCCAAAGAACCGGCCAGAGCCGATACGCCTCCTCCTCCGGGGACGGGATCTTTGGAAGCGGAGAGTTCCGTGAATTCTTTTAATGTTTTGTTTTCCATCAGAACAGTCCCGTGATGACGCCATTCTCGTCGACATCGATCTTTTCTGCGGCAGGAACTTTCGGCAAGCCCGGCATCGTCATGATCTCGCCGGTCAGAGCGACGATGAAGCCCGCTCCTGCGGATACCTTGATATTGCGGATGACGATATTGAAGTCTTTTGGCGCACCCAGTTTCGTCTGGTCATCAGAGAAAGAATACTGGGTCTTTGCCATGCAGATCGGAAGATTTCCGAAGCCCAGTTCTTCCAGCTGTTTTATCTGCTTGGGAACGTTGCCCGGCAGGTGGATGCCGTCGGCATGGTAGATCTTTCTTGCGATCGTCAGCAGTTTTTCTTTGATCGGCAGATCCAGATCGTAGGCATAGGTGAAATCATTCGGTTCTTCGCAGAGCCGGACCACCTCTTCCGCCAGGGCGGTTCCGCCTTCGCCGCCTTTCGCCCATACTTCGCTCAGGGCGACATTGACTCCAAGCTCTTTGCATCGGTCTTCGATCAGCTTCAGTTCCGCCTCGCTATCGGCAGGGAAACGGTTGATCGCTACGACACATGGGAGTTTAAAGACGTTTTTGATGTTGTCGACATGCTGAAGCAGATTCGGAAGACCTTTTTCCAACGCTTCCAGATTCTCTTCGTTCAGCTGGTCTTTCGCCACGCCTCCGTGATGTTTCAAAGCTCTCACGGTAGCGACGATGACGACTGCATCCGGTTTCAGGCCTGCCACGCGGCATTTGATATCCAGGAATTTTTCAGCACCGAGATCCGCCCCGAATCCCGCTTCCGTCACGGCATAGTCTCCCAGTTTGAGCGCCATCTTTGTCGCGGTGACCGAATTGCATCCATGAGCGATATTGGCGAACGGTCCGCCATGGATCAGGGTAGGCGTTCCTTCCAGCGTCTGAACGAGATTCGGCTTCAGGGCATCTTTTAATAAAGCAGCCATAGCTCCCTGGGCTTTCAGCTGACCCGCCGTTACCGGCTGATTGTCATAAGTATAACCGACGACGATCCGTGAGAGTCTTTCTTTCAGATCGAGAATGTCCGAAGACAGACATAAGACAGCCATGACTTCGGAAGCTACCGTGATATCGAAACCATCCTGTCTCGGTGTTCCGTCCGTCCGATTGCCTAAGCCGTCGATGATATTGCGCAGCTGTCTGTCATTCATATCGACAGCTCTTCTCCAAGTGATCCTTCTGGGATCGATATTCAAAGTATTGCCCTGCTGGATATGGTTGTCCAGCATCGCCGCTAGAAGGTTGTTTGCGGCGCCGATCGCATGGAAGTCTCCGGTAAAATGCAGATTGATGTCTTCCATCGGCACGACCTGGGCGTAGCCTCCGCCGGCCGCTCCGCCTTTGATGCCGAAAACCGGTCCCAGAGACGGCTCTCTCAAGGCAACGACCGATTTCTTGCCGATCCTTCTTAAGCCATCCGCCAGCCCGACCGTTGTCGTCGTCTTTCCTTCTCCGGCAGGAGTTGGAGTGATTGCCGTTACCAGGATCAGTTTGCCGTCTTTCTTATCCTTGAGATCTTTTAAAAGCTTATAGTCGATCTTCGCTTTATAATTGCCGTAAAGTTCCAGATAATCTTCGGGAATCTCCAGATTCCGGGCGATTTCCGTAATTTTTTTCTTATCGCAAGCCTGTGCGATCTCGATGTCTGTCAGCATATGATATTTTCTACCTTCCTTACACTTTTAGTTTACTTGAAATACAAGCAAAATAAAACACCCAGCAGGGTGCTCAGCGATCGATCTGTTTACGCAGATACGTTAGCAGTTTCGGCAGGATGCAGCTGTATAAGATCGCCAAAATCAGGCCGATGACGATCTTGACCAGGATATTGCCGAAGACCAGGGCATAAGAATAATAGCCGTAGAGTTTCGAATCCACATACAATGCCAGCAGATTGAAGGAAGTGACGGTTATGGCGCTGATCGCAGCGATCAGCATGATCTGGTACAGATTCAGCCGATAGCCATGCGCCTTGGCAAACGCTCCGACGATCAGTCCGCTTAACGCGTGAGGCAGGACCCACAGCGGTGTCGTCGCGGTGATTCCGTATCCCGAGAACAGCAGCTGATACAGAAAAGCGCCGACGCCCCCCACGATCAGGCCATCCGCAGGACCTGAAAGCAATCCCGCGATCAGGATAGGAAAAGCTTCGAAGGTGAATTTGAAATTCGCTATTTTGACTGGCGTAAGAATGCTTAATACACAGTACAATGCGATCAGCATTGCCAGATTTGTGAGTCTGCGCGTATTCATAAATCAATTATAATATGAAACATTTCCTGAATGAGAGAATATGCACATAAAAAAAACAGCCGAAGCTGTTTCATTGCTGCTGGATAAGCAGGATCAGTAATCCAGTTTCGGGCCTTTGATACAGTACTTGTAGATCCAGTCCTTGATTTCATGATCGTTGTTGTTCTTGTACTCGGCGAGCTTCTCCCGGAAGGTGTCTTTATTCGCGGGAGCGATCGTGATGAAACCGCAGCCATTGTCGATCATCAGCTTGTTCGCAAACAGCAGCGCCGCTCTGACATCGCCATCCGCGAACAGTCTCTTCTCGATGATGTACAGGAAAACATCGATGGCTGCTTCCAGATTCGCCTTGGCAGGCTGGTTGATCATCTTGTGCAGTTCCTCGATCTGTTCCTCCGTCAGTTCTGACTTGATGTCATCGTTCAGACCCTTCATCAGCATTTCGTGCAGCGTCAGAAGACACTTGTAGTCGTTTTCCACATCCGGATTGCTCAACACGAATTCATAAGCGGTCCTGAGATTTTCGCAGGCTGTTTCTCTGAAAGGATCATCCTGCTCATAACGGGATAGAATCAGATTGTTCTCGATAAACTGTTCGAGGTTTTCTCTTACGAACTTGACATTCTGGGCTCTGCTTAAAGTAAATTTATTGATCATGTTCTTTTCCTTGACATTATTATCTTATAATATTGGTATGAGTTCAATATTTGATCGATTTGAATTATCCAGTTTCCGGCGATTATGGAACAATGCCAAAGCCGTCCATGACTACAGTCACAAACCTACGCTGATGATCCTGGCGGACATGGCGCAGTGCATCCTTCGCGATCACATCGGCTACATGGAGTACAATCTTTTCCATTTCGTCGGGAAACCGCAGAAACTGCGCGATACCTATGTGACGTTCGACTATTCGCAGCATCTGTTCAAGACCTTGAATGATCCGGAATATCTGACGCTGTTCAATGACAAGCTCTCCTTCAACAAGATCTTTAAAGACTACCTTGGCAGAGACTTTCTGGATCTTTCCGAAGCAGGTTTCGATGATTTTGCCGCATTCTGTAAAGGAAAAGACAGGATCTTCGCCAAACCGAACGATTCCTGCTCGGGGAAGGGGATCTACCGCAATTTCGTCATTGATGAAACGACCGATCTGAAAGAACTATATGACTATCTGAGAGAAAATCATCTTTTCGTGGAAGACAGCATCGTCCAGGATGAAAAGATGGCTTCGCTGCATCCGTCTTCGATCAATACGATCAGA
>CADBPB010000025.1 GCA_902796525.1 uncultured Erysipelotrichaceae bacterium
CATTTCTTCTTCTCCAGATATTCATTGATGATTTCGGTATACTTCTTCGTATACTGATAGCCCCCGTGCTCCTGAAATTCAAGCAGTCTGACCAGCAGCTGCTTCTCGTCTTTCCCTATTTTCAGGTCTTCAATCTTTGACAGGATACTCTTATTGATCGCCATACAGTCCGACCCCCATCTGAGCAAATATATCGATTACCTCTGTTTCATTTGACGCGTTTTCAGCGATCGCAGCCGCCCTGTTGATCTCTCCATACGGGATCGTGTCATCCGGCAGGCATACGACGAAATCATATATCTCTGATACCGGCTTCCCGGGAGCGTAACGAATGACCCTGCCGATACGCTGTATATATTCCCGCTCATTAGTGCTGCTTGACATGATAATCGCCGTACATGCGTTTTTAATGTCTATTCCCTCATTCAGGCAGTTTATCCCGACAAGACATCCACGCTCATGCGCGTTAAACGCCTTTATCTCCATCGTGCGCTCGGAAGCCATTCCGTGTTTGCTCCTCGCGGACGTTTCCTCCGTTATCTTCCCTGGCCGGGCCCCTTGCCGTTTGAGGTTTATCATTACCGTGTCGATATGCTTGTCAGAGACAAATATGATCGTATTCGTCATTGAACGCGGACCGAGCTTTTCAACAAGGTCTTTTAAAACATCAGGTTTTGCGGCTGCATTCTTTACGATCCGCGCCCTTGCCTTATACATTGACTCCAGTTTTTCCCTGTCCGGCTCCCTCTTATGCTTCTCGATAGTGATCCTTCTGGTGAGGCTTCTGTATTTTTCGTCCTCCTCTTCATCCAGGTAGACAAACACAGGATGATAGTTATATGGATTGAGGAAGGGAGCTTCAGTTATCGGATTTATCGTGCTCATCGCTTCTGCGATAGAGAATTCAAAAGGGTTGTTGCCGAAATACTGCAGGAGGTTCTCCGTGCCTTCATCGTCGAACATCCTTTTTGGAGTCGCTGACAGGGCGATCCTGTAATCATATTCGTCCATGAGGCCTTTTTTGAACTGCCCTGAGCCGGCAGCATGCGCCTCGTCACATATATACAGTATCTTACAGTCCTTCTTGGCTTTCTTTATGATGTCGGTGAACGCCTGCCTGGAAGCGGAATTATGCGTTGTGAAAACAACGCCGTTCTTCCGGATCCCGCGGTTTATGTCCATCAGGAGGATCTCCATCTGGGCCCTTTTCTGCGGTCCGTTGTTCCCGTCTACCATGATCTTCTTCGCAATAGGTACGTTAAGGTCTTCAAATTCCCGTTTCCATTGCTCTGATAAAAGGGTCTGCGGCGTAGAGACTATGACCAATAAGGGTTCATTATCTTTCAGTTTTGCAAACACGCATCCGATAGCAGACCTGGTCTTTCCGGCACCGGTCGCCATGATGAACATGGAATTATAATTCTCCTTTATCCACCATTTGACTGCGTTCTCCTGATGAGGGAAGAGGGATATCCCGAATTCGTATTCTTCTTTCTCTTTCTTTCCACCTTTCCGTTTCGACCGGTAACGGTTCATGATGCCAAGTTCCCAGATATCGTCCGGTTTGATCTTCAGGATATCTTTCTGTACAGCGTCCGGGATATCATATACATCCGCCACTTCCTTCCGCAGGCCGTTCCAGTATCCGACAAACTTTTTCAGGTCTTTCTGCAGATATTCCTCATTCTGCGTCTTGTTCCATGACCGGAAGACCTTGAATTCTTCGATGTTCCTCATCCAGCCGGAAGCGGTCTCATTTATGGAACCCGAAAAAGAAACTGTATTTTCAGCATTATCAAAGAAGAATCCGATCTTCTCGTGGAACAGCGCGTCATCATGGACCTTCGGTACTGCAACCCTTATCTCAAGCCTTCCGCAGTCCAGAAGCCACGCCAGGGCTTTTAGGTGATCGTCCGGCATAGGGCCGGGATCGAAGGAACTGAACCCCGGAACGGACTCTATGCCGTGTTCCCGTATGATGTCAAGATCCGCTTTGCTCAGTTCGGGGGATACCAGAAGCTTCATCGTCCCGCCGTTGTTTATCAGGGCTTCG
>CADBPB010000026.1 GCA_902796525.1 uncultured Erysipelotrichaceae bacterium
ACGCTGGCGGCATCTTTCCTGGCCAATATGGTGATACTGTCCCTGATCGCCAAAGTCAGAAGACAGACCGGAAGAGAGTAAAAACGGAATGGGGAACCATTCCGTTTTCTTTTATTTGATGTGATATTCGATCTGTTCGGTACTCATCTCTCGCTGATAGACGTCTGTCAGGACACCGTTGAACACGATATCGCAGTCCTTCAGTTTTCCGTCTCTCACAAACAGCAGTTCGGGATTCGTCACATACAGCGTCCTGCCATAGGTTTCCGTGCCTAGCAGATTGCCTTGCCGGTCATAATAATCAAAGAGGAATACTACGCGGTCTCCCGCTTTCAGTTCGTTCATTCCTTTTGACATGAACGGGTTCGGTTCGTCGGCAAAGGTATAACCCGCGATCCTTCCCTCCATGGCGTCGTTTTCTTCGTCATAGGTATCCCATTCGATCTGGATGACGATCTCATCCGTTCCGTTCAGCTTTCCTCTGGTGGTACCGGTAAATACCGTGCCTTCCTCGGTTTCTCTGACCTGTCCCGCCTGGTAGCTGATCGGGATGTTGTTGATGTGGATCCACTTGTCATCCATATCGATGTAGGTCTCTCCCTCAAGATCCTGCGAACCGACATAGTCTCTTCCCAGATAACGCAGTCTGTCTCCATCCCTCTGGTAGACATCCACCTGGATGTCGGCGATGATTTTCTTTATCTTCTCAGGAACTTCGATCTTGTAGCCATATTCCGTTTCACTCAGCGGGATATCGATATATACCTCCGATGTGTCATAATCCTCGAATCCCTGGACATACCACTCGCTTTCGGATGCTTTGTACAAAGTATAGCCGCCCTGCTGGGCCGTCATGATGGAATAATAGTTGTTGTAGAATTCCATCTGTCTGTCCATGCCGAACGCTTTGAACTGTTCATAGATGTCTGAATAGGAAGCGGCAGAAGAATTAGGGAACGTAAGAGCGATGCCGTTGATCCCATCCGCGGAATCCCTGTTGCGGTAAGGAATGCTGGCTCTTACGCTGTCGATGAGGATCTGGCACGCGTCATCCTTGCAGATCGTTTCCTTGTAGTCAAGAGAATCCAGTATCTGCAGATAACCGATCAGGTCGATCTGGTCGTTGCCGGAGAATGCATATGCTTTGGAAGCGGATAGCGAGATATCCGCATAGTATTCCGAGTCCTGCAGGATCGCCTGGTTGCAGTTGTCGAAAAGCTCTGCAAGCTGTTCGTAGATCGGCCTCACCATCGTCAGATCTACAACGGAAAGGGTCGCGCCTGTATCTTCTTTTCCGTCTTTGATCGCGGTATTGTATACGTCATAAGCCGAGATCAGCTCACGAGCGAACTCCAATGTCGGAATGCCGGGATATTGTGCGAGTTTTTTGAACGCGCTGGTATAGAACCATCCGTATCCTCCTTCGACTTCTTCCGAAGCGATGTAATAGTCCGCATACGGTTCCATCGCCAGTGCGGTCTCGAAGTTCTGCATCAGACACGCATCGAAACCGATCGCATCGAATATGACTCCGCCTTTCTCCAGGGCATCCGCCATCTCGTTGACCAGCATCGTGTCATGATCCTTGCGTTTGTTGAGATCGTCCGAACCATAGCCCAACGAGAATCCTCCGCCATGATCCCACAGCACCAGCATGTACCGGTCCGCAGGATAATTGTCATGGGTCCATCGGATGAAATCCGCCAGCGCATCAGGTTCGGCCATGCACAGATCGTCATCCAGCGTTTCCGCTAAAGCGGTTTCTCCGTCTTTGATGACATATCTTCCGTAAGAATTGTCTGCGATCTCGTCCGTAAACCAGCGGCTCGAGCCTCCGGCCTGAACCACGAAAGCGAAATCCTTTCCCCCTTTGGAAGCATCGACCATCTGCGTGATATTGGCAGAAGCCAGACCTGCGGCATTCTCCAGGTTGGAACCGATGATGTATTCCATGACTACGACGCTTTCATCTTTGGAATGATCCGGATAGAAATAGTCCCTGCTGTGAGAAGCGGTCTCTATGATAGAACTGCTGTCCCCCAGCGCTTCTTCTCTGGACATGATATCGCCGTCTCCGCTGACACCCTTCGTCTTGCTCCGGTTCTCCTGCAGCAGATAATTCGCCAGAAACCTAGGCTGCTGCCTGCGCACGGTAAAGAACGCTACACCGAGAGTGACGGCGACAATCTCCAGAACGCACAGCAATACGATCAGCGCATTGAACGCATAACGAAGCAGACGTGTCCGACGTTTCCCGACTTTGAATCCCTGTCCATGGAAATGCCTTCGGAAAGATCGTCCCAGCAGAAAAAGAAACAACGGTGGGAACAGGATCATCAGCAGATAGAACAGAAATGTTTTTTTATACCCTTTTCTCAGGCGGTTATACAGACGGATCAGGAAAAAGTAATAAATGATCGCGGCGATATAGATAAATAATCTTCCCATGCCGACGAGCGGATTGAGAAAAAACCCAGCGAAAACCAGGACCAGCGCAATAAGAAACGGTCTTATGAAAGTCCTGCTTCGCGCAAACACATATTTCGACAGACGCCATTCCGCAAAAAACGGAATGATAGCATAGCTGGGAAAGTCTCCGATCTTTTTCAACAGAGACCAGTAGCCGACCGACTGCAGAAACCACGCAAGCATCCAAAGATATTTATTCTTCAGAAAGAAAAACAGCAACATCGTTCAGACCTCCGCCATATACATATCTTCATTATAAGACAACAAAAAGGCACAGGCAGTGCCTTTTGTCATAAAATCGAAACGGAATCTATCCCTCAGTCGTATTTCCACATGTCCCCTGCAGGGAAGAAAGAAATCGGCAGTTCGTCGTCTCCTATGACCGGTCTCAGCCATTCTTCGGCCAGACGCATCCCGGCTTCTTCCTGAACGAAATGGCCTGGTACGATCATGCCTTTCGCTTTGCCGAGATCCGCCGCATCGCGGATATACAGCGGCAATGTCCAGTCGACCGTCTCACCGGGAATGACCACGTCATAGTTCCAGCTGGCGGCGACCTGCGCATTGTTGCTCCAGTTGCTGTCCGCACCCGGAAGAAGATGTCCGCAGAAGCCGACCGTCGAGACGATCACGTCCGGATCGCCGATATAGCGGATATGTTCAAGTCCCATCCGTTCCTTGACATGGGCGACAAGATCTCCCAGACGGGTCGGCGGAAGGATGACTTCCCATCCCCGTTCCTGCGGTTTGAGATAGTCCAGCCAGCCCAGGTGTTTCATCATGTAGTGGAAAATGCCGTCCGGACGGTGCATGTGGATGTGGTCATGGTCCCGGTATACCGTGATCCCGTTGTCCAGAAGCAAAGCCAGCTTCTCTTCGTAGACGTCGTTTCCTTCCAGCCATTCGCATTCATCGTCATAGCCGCTGAAGAAGGTCGGTTCATGGACGAAAATGAAGTTTGCGCCGATCTCGATCGCCTTCCG
>CADBPB010000027.1 GCA_902796525.1 uncultured Erysipelotrichaceae bacterium
GATTCCCCATCTCCCGGACGTTCTTCCGCTCCGTCTTTGCCGTCGCGATAGAATCCTTCCATAACAAAATCGCCAGGTGAGAATGCCAGCGTCATCGTGATATCCGGATAATAAGACGCAGCGATAAGTGCCAGCATGCCCGTGGTGGAAGCACCGACGATACCGATCTTTCTGTTGCCTTTTTCTTTCAGAAAGGCGATCGCTTTTTCGAAACGTTCCAAAGGATAGTTGTGATGGCCGTAATCCGCTTTGGCCGGGGCCATGGTCAGACAGCTGCATCCTCTTGCCTGCAGCCATTTCACTCCTGTCTTCGCCAGCAGATCATCGATATCATCCCCCAGCATGGCGATAAATGCACGATCCGTCCCTTCTAGAGGATAATATGCGCCGTAAAATCCATCCGTATCAATTGAAAAATATCGTTCCGCCCTCATCTTCTTTCCTTTCTCATTCATCAAGTTAGCGCTATCTAACTATCACCATTGTAACACTTGCCTATTATCATAGAAATAAAAGATGACTCTCGGTCATCTTTATCATTTCATGTTCTAGCGAGTTCTTCTTGATCAGACTCGTTTTTTTAGGAAGCCGTGATCTCGCGCATGTTGAAGGTCCTGATCTTGCGGTAAGCGATCAGATTGACGATGAATGCGAACAGGATCTCGATTGCCGAAGCGATCGCCCAGGCTTTCAGGTTGAAATCCGTGATGAACTGATTGTCTGCCGACTGACAGAAAGAGATCAGCAACGGTGCCAGGAAGTAACCCAGGACGATGCCAAGCAGGATGCCCAGGATCGTCGTCAGGATGGTTTCTTTGATCAGATAGACGATCGTATCTCTGTAGCTGAAACCGTTGATGCGCATGATGATGACTTCCTTGCGCTTCTTGCTGATATAGATATTCGTCATATTCATCAGGATCATAAATGAAAGTATGACAGCGATGACGATCATGATCAGGATGATGATGCTGTACATCTGCGAGATCGAAGAAGTACGCAGGACGAAAGAATCCGGCGTATCGTAACCGAGATCGCTGTTGATCTTCGAAAGTTCCTCTTCGAAACGGGAAACACTCTTTCCGTTCAGGTTCACATAATAGGCATTGATCTTCGCTTCTGTATCAAAGATCTTCTGGTATGCTTCGAACGAACTGATGAAATAACGTCCGTAATAGTTTTTGAAAGCGCCGGAAATCGGTACATCCGTCAGATGCAGACCGTCATCATACATCTTCAAAGCATCTCCCTTTTCATAATCGAATGCTTCCAGGAAACGATGCTGGGCCAGTACTCCGTCTTTAGGCAGAACGATTTCTTTTCCGGTTTTCGGATCGCGAATACCGATGAACCGCTTGAGATCGCTGTCGCCCGTAATCATCGTTAAAGCCGTGATCGAACCGTCATCGTTATAAAGACGCGATTCATAACGTGCTCCGGTATAGTCGATACCGTTATCAGAGAAATAGTTTCTGATCGTCTCGGCATCTTCTTCCGAAAGCGATTCCGGAAGATCGACCCGGATATCATAGGTATAGATGTCGCTGACCTGGTGGGAAACCATGCCATCGAAAGCATCTTTCATCGTGAAACCCAAGCCGACGATCAGACAGCTTCCGGCAATGATGGCGATCGTTACCAGAACACGGGCTTTATCGTTGACCATATTGCGCAAGATCAGGCGCGAATACAACGAATTCTGCGACTGTTTCCTTGCGCTGTTTTTCTTTTTACGCAGCTTCTTAAGGATCTCTCCTTTCATCAGCATGGCCGCCGGCGTACGGATCAGGCCGCTGCAGGCAGCGATCGTCACGAGCGTACACATGGCTACTGCGACCAGCATAACGATCAGGATATAAGCAGGAGAAATCGTCGGTTCTCCCATCCGGAACGCATACATGTTGGAACGGTCCATGATCGATAGGACATTTTTCGCCAGGAATTTCGCCAGAACGACACCCGACAAAGACCCGATGACTGCGGCAGAAATGCCGAAAACCAGATATTTCCCCAGGATTTCCCTGTTATAGAAACCGAACGCCTTGGTCGTACCGACCTGCTTCCGCTGGTCGTCGATGATGATGATGAGCGTCGAAGCCGTGACCATGGCTCCAACGATCAGGAACAGGACGCCAAGACCCATGCCCGTCTTGCTGACGGAATCAAAATTGGATTTCAGGTCGAAATATCCCATGTTCGCATCGAGATCTTCGACCAGCCAGACGGAATCGACTTTATCGATTTCCTTCTCGGCATCCTTGACTTGCGTTTCATACTCATCAAGCTTCTCTGCATACTCCTGTTTATAATCGGAAAGCTTTTTGTCTCCTGAAATCAGTTTCTCTCTGGCATCATCGATCTCTTTTTGCGCATCGGTGAATTGCTGTGCCAGGTTGATCTCGTTCCATTCCAGTTCCCACTTGGCATCCGCAAGCTTCTGTTTGCCCTCTTCATATTCTTTCCAGCCATCGTCAAGACGCTTGCGCGCATCAGCGAAATCCGCTTTTAAATCTGCAAGCATTTCTTCGGCTGTATCGATGCAGTCATAGACTGCGCACATTTTACCGAATTTTTCGATACGGTCCGCCAGTATCTCGTTCGGAAGATCGTGATACTCATGCAACAGTTCGCGGATCCTCTCCAGCCGTTCCGGAGTCAGATGATCGCCATAGCCGATTTCTTCGATCATTCTTTCAAACTGATCCATGATCGTATCGATTTCCAGATTGCTTAGGACCAAGCCATCCACGCTGTTCATGAAAATGGCCCTCTCAATCGCGATTTCCTGGTCAGCTTCTTCCTCGTATTCGGTCGTATCCGCCATAGCCAGATCAGCAAGTGCCACGTTGAAATACGCGGCACGAACCGCTTCTCTGAACATATCGGAAGCTTCGATATATTTACGCAGCAGTTCGATCATGCTTCTCGTTGATTCGTTCAGATCATCCTGTTCATCTGCCCATTCAATCAGCTGCCTGAATGCTTTTATGATCCTGCTTCCTTCCTCCGACGGCTTTACCGCCGTTTCACGATATTCTTCCAGACGATTCTGCGCCATCTCATAATAGCCCAGTTTCTCAGCGTATTCGGCTTCGCCCTGATCCAGTTCGCTCTTGGCGCCTTTCAGCTGGCTCTCGCCGGAAGCGATCCTGGCACGTGCCGCATTCAGCGCTTCTTCCGCTTCCTGACGTTTCCGGCTCAGTTCATCGATCCCGTTCTGCAGCTGCTTATTGCCCGACAGGATCTCATCTTCCGCGCTTGTGATTTTATTTTTGGCATCCTGCAGCTGTTTTTCTGCATCTGTTTTCTTTTCTTCGAATTCATCGGTGAGTTCTTTTTTGATGCTGTCTGCCTGCTCCTTGGATAGAAGTTCAGAAAGACTGTACAGTTTCTTGTAGATTTCTGCCGCCTTCGCTATATACTCGTTCGAAAAAACATCTTTCTCATCGCCCATCGCAGCTTTCACATATGCCCTGCTGTAACGGTCGCCGGTCTGCGATTTGTCAAAGGCGTTCTCATTCAGGAAAACGACATACTTCGAGTCCTGGCGCAGATAGTCCGGATGGGTAACCGTCCCTACGATCCTGAAAGAACTGTGATACAAGGCATCTTCGTCAAAAACGCTCGTGATCCGTACAGTGACCGTATCGCCAACGGAAAGATCCAGCTTCCTGGCCAGATCGATGCTGACGGCGCATTCATCCGAAGAAGACGGCTTCTTTCCTTCGAAAAGATAAGGCTTAGAGATCCTTTCGGTCATGGAGTCGATCTCGACCCTGATCTGTTTGTCGCCGTCGATCAGCTGACCGGAAACGACGATCGTGCCTTCGACGTCTTCCACATATTCCTGTTTCTTTATGTTGTCCAGATCTTCTGCGGTAAAACCCAGGGAAGATACCAGTTCATAATCTTTGAAATTGACTTTGTCATAATATGCCAGCGCACCGTTACGGATACCGTTGTTCTCTAAAAGAGCAGTAGAAAAGCCTCCTATTCCCAGCATGACGATGATGCATACCGACAGATAGGATATGATCTTCTTCTGAATGTTACGTAATGAATCGATACGCTGTGTTTTTTTCATAGAACTACCAGGACAGATCCTCCGCGTGCAACGGATGATGGTTGATCCTTACGCTTGCGATCTTGCCGTTCTTCAGTTTGATGACGCGATCCGCCATCTTGGCGATCTCCACATTATGTGTGACCATGATGACGGTCTTGCCACGTTCCCGGACGATCTTTTCAATGACTTTCAGGACGCCCTGACCCGTCACGAAATCCAGAGCGGCCGTCGGTTCGTCCGCCAGAATGATCATCGGATCTTTTACGATGGCCCGGGCGATGCAGACACGCTGCTGCTGGCCTCCCGACATCGAAGAAGGATAGCGGTTCCAGCGGTCGGCGAGTCCGACCTGTTCCAGACATTCTTCGGCATCCAGCGAATCCTTTGCGATCTCGGCGATGAATTCGATGTTTTCCAAAGCGTTCAGATTCGGCATCAGATTGTAGGACTGGAAGATATAGCCGATATAGTCGCGACGGTAATCCGTCAGTTCTTTTTCACTCGGATGGGAGAAGTCTTTTCCTTCCACCAGCATCTGTCCCTGCGTCAGTTCGTCCATGCCGCCGATGATATTCAGCATCGTCGACTTGCCACATCCCGATTCGCCCAACACAACCAGGAGTTCCTTTTCATAGATATCGAGATCGATCCCCTTCAGGATCCTTCTGATCTCTTCTCCGGACATGAATTCTTTGATGACCCCGCGCAAGGAAAGAATGACTTTTCTGCTGTCATCGAATGAGAATGTATCTTTTTCTTCAAGATCCAGCGCAATCAAAGATGCGATATTTTCGCAGATCTTGATTTCTTCGGAAGTGAATCGGGTCGAACGGTCGCTCAAAAGGATCGCGCCGTAATTCCCGTAAGGCGAATGCAACGGAATGGCAAGGCAGGAGCCTGTAATGAAACGTTTCTCTTCATCGCCGATCGTGACATCGGGATCATCATTGGACAGAGTACGGCCTAAAGCGGTCGATTTTCCGACGATGCCTTCGCCATAAGCGACGCTGTAACCTGTCAGGTCCGATTCTCCTGTATTGGCGATCACATAGATGCGCCGGCTCTTGTCATCCTTGATCCAGCACGATGCGCTTTTTACTTTAAAAGCATCTTCAAAAACGCTAAGCGTATTGCTCAGGACTTCTTCAAGCTGATTGTTGGAATGCAGGTCTTCAACGACGCGCCATAAGATTTCCGCAAAAGTCATAAGAGTTAAGCTGTTTTCCTTCTAAAAAACCAGGGCAGATACATGAGGAACAGAACGATCAGAACCAGAACGATCAGACCCGCCAGATAGAACTTGCCGAAGATGTTGCTTATCAGGATCAAGGCAGGATTATTGTTGTGGCCTCTCAGGAATAAGAAATTCGTATCGACCAGGCTGTTGATCACGAAAGCCACGCCTGCGGCACAGGCCAGAAAAGCCAGAACCTTGAGTATATTCTTCGGATTCGGACGATAGCCCTCGCATAAGATCAGCCAGGGGTACAGGATCAGCAGCACATGCATCAGTGCCGAATGGATATGCATGAAATTAAACAGTGGCAGACAGATCCAGTTCGGCGACAGAAGTGCAACCAGACCGGCAGGAATGCAGATGGAGTACAATACTTCCTTTGCCGTTTCTGTCGGATGAAGCGTATGCCACAGACATACGAAAATATTGATGGAACACAGATGGAACGGCAGAAGCTGCCATTCGAACTGATGGGTCAGGATCGTCATGACATACTTGGCGATCTCATCGATCAGCATGAGCCAGGTCAGGATGACATAGACCTTGTGCCGTTTTTCCTGACTCATCTTCGGGAAAAAGATCTTTCCCAGAACGCAAGACAGAACAAGAAGGATCAGCCAGAAAAAGTAAGTCGGGCCGAACATCTTGAAGGCATGATAGCCGCTGCCTTTGATTTCACGCATCGTCGTGGGTGTGTACCAGAATTCATCCATGCTTGTTACCTCTGATATTTATTCTATCGTAAAAATATGCTTTTTATAAGTATATATTGAATACCGTCTGCAGTACCATCAGCATCAGACTGAGTATGACCATGAAACAGCTGAAAAACAACAGATAAATATTGCTGGCGGAATTCAGCTTCTGGACATAGACCCGTTCGTAACGTCCGGAAATATACAGATAGATACTGATGATGAAGACGCCGGCCAGACCGTATGCCATATATCCGGCGATCGCCGAAGGCATGACGCATAAGGAATAGATCAGTGCATTGAACAGAATGTGGATAATGATGGTCGGACCGATGCTCCGGTAGCGCAATGCCGTTTTGCCCAGCAGCACGCCCATGCAGAATGCCGGCAGAAACTCCGAGAAATGCACATGGGCGAAGGCGAACACCACCGCGCTGGCATAGAGACCGAAATTCTTTCCATATCTTCCCAGGACACTCAGAAGCACGCCTCTGAACGCGTATTCCTCGATCATCGGCGTGACGATCACCAGCATGAATACATACAGAAAATCATTCAGATAACCGGAATCATAGCTTAAGCCGATGCCGCTGATCAGTTTTCCTTCCAACCCGAAATGCGCAAACAGGATATTCGATACATATGTCGATACGATGCATATCGTAAAAAAGACGATCGTCTGCACAAAGAGATTGATGAATGTCGCTTTGATCTTCGTATTGATTACTCGCAGCGGGATCTTGAAAAACTGGCGCATCAGCCAGAAAGGGATCAGCGTGCCGAACAAAAGAACGATGAAATAGATCCCGAAATACAAAAAAGTATCCTTCAGGATATCTGAATCCATAGAGACCAGATAATAATGCAAGACAGAAGGAATGACCAGCACGAACAAGGTATATACCGTCAGCAAAGTACCGACGATATTGAAATGTTTTACCGCCGTCTTGCGGCTGATCCTTTTGCCTGTAACGTTGCTCATATGAAAATTATATAACTTTTAGGCCTTTTTAGAAAATTCAGTTAAAGTTCACATTGCCGTCCTATAGTATTCAATGGAGGTGATTGCAATGAAAATCAATGTGAAATCTCTTGTAATATTATTTCTGGTAGCTTTACTGGGCTCAGGAATCGGCACATTCGGTGTCTTATCCTATTATGATCATAATATCCGAAACGTTACGGAAACGCAGGAAAACGTCGTTCTGAACGAAGTAGAATATACGAATATCGAAAAAACCGATTATACCAAGGCGATCGAGAAAGCCTATGACACTGTAGTAGAAATCAGCTGCAAAGTCGAAACATCCATGGGCGGCAACTATTTCTTCTTCGGAGGCGGAACGACGACATCGACTTCGACCGGTTCCGGTGTCATATTCTCATCCGATGGCTATATCGTCACCAACGAACACGTGATCGACGGTCTGACCGATGAAAACACGATCGAAGTCAAGCTTTATACCGGAGAAGTATGCGGCGCCAAGCTGATCGGCTATGATGTGAGGACGGATCTGGCGGTATTGAAAATCGATAAGAAGGATCTTCCTTTTGCCTCGTTCGTCGATTCGGATCAGCTGATGCTTGGCCAGGATGTGATTGCGATCGGCAATCCGCTGGGTCTGGGTATCTCCTGCTCCAACGGTATCGTTTCGGCATTGGAGAAAGAGATCTATATCAATAATGTCTATATGTCCGTCATTCAGACCAATGCGGCGGTGAACGAAGGAAACTCGGGCGGCGGACTGTTTGATATCAACGGCAATCTGATCGGCATCGTCAATGCGAAGAAGTCGTCATCGATGACCACGACGGTCGAAGGAATGGGCTATGCCATTCCAGCCGATACGGTCGTCACGATCGTCAATGAACTGATCGAAAACGGCTATGTGAAAGACCGTGCCGCCTTAGGCGTCAGAGTCTATACTTCCAATTCCTATTACAGTTCCAATGGCGTGCTGATCTCGGAAGTCATCGAAGGAGGCAGCGCAGACGAGGCCGGCATGCAGGCGAATGACATCATCATCGGAGTCGACGGTCACGAGATCGTTTCCTATGCCGATCTGTCGAAAGTCCTCGATGGAAAACGGGTCGGCGACAAAGTCGATGTCACCGTGCTGAGAAACGAGAAAGAAATGCACTTCGAAGTGATCCTCCAGGCCAGCTCAAGATAATCGATCAGATACAAGAAATATAAAAAAAAAAAGACGGGTTCATACCCGTCTTTAATCATCATCTTCGTCTTTTCTTTCAGCAGCCGTAGCAGCAACGACTTTATCCGTAAC
>CADBPB010000028.1 GCA_902796525.1 uncultured Erysipelotrichaceae bacterium
GAATCCGCCAGCTGGGCACTGAAACCGACCGCGGCCAAAGCGACCAGGAACAGCTTGTCGACTGCCGCTTCCGCGATCTTGCTGATGAGGCTGTCGCCGGTCGAGACCATCGTATCCAGTCTGCGGCCGTTCTGGATCTCCACGATATCAGAGATGTTGTTGCGGTTGGTATTCAGCAGGATGAAGGTCATCGTCAGACCCATGCCTACGGCAGCGGCATTGATGTATGCGTTGACGACGTTGAACGGATCGAAGATGAACGGGATCTTTCCAAAAACCTGGACCAGCGCCGCAAGCACCATCGTCTTCTTTCTGCCCAACAGCGAATCGATTTTCGGGGTCAGCAGCGAGAACAGGATCGATACCGCCAGATAGACCGCCATGATCGGCGTCGACAGGGAGCTGTCATTCAGCACATAGGCGCAATAGTAGGTGATCGAAGACGTCAGCAGGCAGGTGCTGATTCCATAGCACATGATATAGATCATGTTTCTGACCCACGATTTGCATCGGAACAGCATGCGATAGGTATCCGCGATGCCGATGCTTTCTTCTTCTTCCGAGACCTGTCTAACTCGTTCCTTTGTCGTGAAATAATGGACCAGACATCCGATCACGATCAGCACGCCCATGAGGATCGCCGACTTGAAGATCGCCGGAGAATCGCTGGAATTGATGACTTTGTGATCTTTGAGACCGCCGAAGGCTTTCACGATCATCGGTACTGCTACGGCGCCGATTCCCGAACCGATGCAGGCGCCAAGCGAACGGAATGCGTTGATCGATTTCCGGTCGCCATCCTCGTCGGAAGCAAGTCCGCCCATGCCGTTGTAAGGAATGCCTCGGAAGGTATTTGCGATCTCATAGAAAAAGAATACCGTGAGTCCGAGGATGATGTCCCATCGTTCAGAAACATGGAAGTCGCAGAACAGCAGGACCATTCCCAGCGCATAAGGGACGGCGATATAAAGCAGCCACGGCCTGACCCGTTCGCCCGATTTGAAGCGGACATTGTTTGCCCAGACTCCCAGAAGCGGATCGTTCACGATATCCCAGACCGTTCCAATCAGCGCCATATTCGATGCCGCCACCGGGTCGATCAGCAGGATGCTGGTGAGAAAGAACTTGTAGTACGTGCTCTTGAAATTGAAAACGATATTCGTCGATGCCGAGAAGCTCATGAAACCGAGCTTTTCCAGCAGACCGACTTTAGTGTTGCTTTTCTTGCCCATAGGTACACCTCGATATATTTTTATCATTTTAAATCAAAACGGATTTGCATAGCAATATTCTTATATATTGGTCATCGTCTTCAAATAAACAGGCGACTGATATTAGAATAGTAGTATGGAGGATTGTCAACGATGACTGTAAACATAAAGAAAAAGATTCCTGTCAATGGCGTGATGCAGAAGATCCACGTCGTCAGCAATGACCTCTCGCTGCCGGTACTGCTTTTCCTTCACGGAGGACCCGGAGTGGTCAACCGTCATTCCATCCTGGCGGATCACAAGGATCTGCTCGACAGTTTCACCATGGCCACATGGGACCAGAGAGGATCGGGGGGATCCTATTACGGCGTCAAGGAAGATACGCTGACGATCGGACAGCTTGTCGAAGATGCGGAAGCGGTCGTCGAATACCTGTGCAACGAATTCAAGAAAGAAAAGATCTTCGTGATCGGCGGAAGCTGGGGCAGCCTGCTTGGCATCCGGCTTGCGTCTGCCTATCCTGAACATGTTGCAGCTTTCGTCGGTTTCGGACAGTTCGTCAATGGCGAAAAGAACGAACAGATCACCTATCAGTTCACGCTGGATGCGGCAAAGGCCGCAGGCGATGAGGCGGCTGTCAAAGAACTGGAAAGCGTAGGTCCCCCGGTACTTGGCATGTACAAGGGCGGTTTCGACGGAATGATGAAACAGCGCAATCTGATGATGAAATACGGAGGATACTCGAAATCCGAAGAGAAGAGAAGCTACATGGATTCCTTCGTCAAACCGATGATCCTTTCCGGCGAATACAGCCTCTCTGACATCGTCGGTATCGCTCTGGGATACAAGCGGGTCTTGAAAGCGATGTGGCCGGAAGTCGGAGCGGTCGACCTGACGGAATGTACAGAATTCGCTGTTCCGATATTCGTCTTCGATGGAAAACTGGATATGAACACTCCGGCCGAACTGGTCGAAGACTGGTTCAAACAGATACAGGCTCCTCACAAGGAACTGATCTGGTTCGAGAGCTCGGGGCATAACCCGATGGGCGATGAACCGGAACGTTTCAAGAAGCTTCTCAGAGAGAAACTCACTGCCATACCTGCCTGATCAGAAACATCATAAAAGCCTCGTCTGAGGCTTTCTTTTTTTGTCTGATAATGTTTGTCTCTCTCCGTCACGCCAGGAATCGGAAAAAATAAAACAGTACCCCGGCCAGCGCAAGGAAGATGACCAGCTTGAACATTTTTTTAAAAATGCCGAAAACGATAATGACCGCCAGCAGCAGATAGAAGATTGTTTTTAAGTCCAAACCAAAAAGATGTTTCATATGAATCCTCCCATATCTATATTTCGTTTATAAAACGGAATTGTTTTCGCTCAGGATCCGAAGGATCTCTTTATGGAATTCCCGGAAATGTTTCGGGAAATTCTCGGAACCGCTGGCCGTGATGATTATACCATCATTGACCAGCGCTCTAAAATCCAGCATCTCGCCATCTGTTACGCCGATCGGGTGTTTTCCGGAAA
>CADBPB010000029.1 GCA_902796525.1 uncultured Erysipelotrichaceae bacterium
CGTAGTTGCCTCGCGAGACATACGTGTACGTCGCCAGCGTCAGCGTGATCGTCTTCAGGTTGTAAAGGATGATCGCCGTCGACAGTTCGGTAATGATCGTGACCCAGGACATGATCGCGCCTGACAGGATGCCGTTCGCCATCATCGGAACGGTGATCGTAAAGAACGCTTTCAGCTTGGAAGAGCCAAGAGAGATGGCCGCTTCTTCGATCGACATCGGGATCTGCTGCAGCGTCGCCGTCGAGGAACGGATTGTGTAAGGAATACGACGGATGACCAAAGCGATGATCATGATCGTGACCGTGCCGGCCAGCACCAGCGGCTTCTTGTTGAAGGCCATGACCAGCGCGATACCGACGACGGAACCCGGAATGATATACGGGACCATGGACAGGGTATCGATGATCTTGTTGATGAGATTGCTTCTTCTGACGACCAGATAAGCGATCAGGATCGCCAGCAGGATGACCACGATCAGGGCAAGTCCGCCGATCAGGAAAGTGTTCGGGATCGCATTCCTCAGATGCGAGAATGCATAGCGATACGATTCCAGCGAATAGCCCGGCACGAAGATCTTGCCCGAGGTATTCTGGAACGACGTATAGATGACGTAGACCTGCGGCATGAACGCCAGCAGAACCACGAACCAGCAATAGAAGTGCACCAGGATCGATTTCAGTCCGTGAAGCTTTTTCCGTTCGATCGAATGCATCGCATTCATCGTGAAACGGAACTGGTTGTTGACATAGCGCTGGATCAGGAAGATGATCGCCGTGATGATGATCGCGATAACGGAAATGGCGGCACCGAAATTGTGGTCGGAACCGGTTTCCGCAAAGTAGGTCTTATAGATGATGACCGGGAAAGTCTGGTAGCCTTCGCCGATCAGCAACGGCGTGCCGAAATCCGCAAACGCACGCATGAAGACCATCAGCGTCGCGGCGATGATCGTCGGCATGCACAGCGGAATGACGATCTTGAAGAAGCGCTTGACGCCCGAACAGCCCATATTCTCGGATGCTTCCAGCAGCGAATTGTCGATGTTCTTCAACGCGCCGGACACATAAAGGAAGACCAGCGGGAACAGCTGCAGCGCCAGGACCAGCAGGATGCCGTTGAAGCCGTAGATGCTCGGCATTCTGGTCTGGGTGATGCTCTCAAGGAACTGGGTGATGATGCCGCCCCTTCCCAGCAGCATGATCCAGGAGTAGGCGCCGATGAATGGTGCCGACATCGAACAGAGGATGATCAGCACCTGCAGAGCCGTCTTGCCTTTGATCTCGTACATCTGATAGAAGTAAGCTAAAGGGATGCCGATGACCAGAGTCAGGACCGTCGCCAGTCCGGAGACCTTCAAACTGTTGAAGATCGACTCGACATAGTAGGACTGGGAAAAGAAGGCCTGGAACTGTTCCATCGTAAACTGCCCTTCGCTGTTGAAGAACGCCGTCTGCAGCAGCTTGAACAGCGGATACAGCAGGAACAGGATATACAGGAACAGGATGGCCACGGAGACCATCTTCCAGATATCGAAGTATTTGTTGGACTTGCTGTTCATCTTAAGCCTCTTTTGTATAGATGTCGTAATCGTTGACTACGCCTTCTACCAGGTTGTGATCCCCGTTCTCATCGAAGATGTTGATCTTTTCGGTCTTGACGCCAAGCCGGATCTCGGTTCCTTTTTCAATGATGGAATCGATCTTGGATTCCTGAACGATCTCCGCCGTTTCGCCATCTTCGAAATGAACGAAGTAGTGCGTATTCAAACCAAGGAAGACCGCGTCATCGATGAAGGCCTTGATGCCTTCCTTGTTGTTGACATCGACCACCAGCTCTTCCGGACGGATGCTGGCTTTGACCTTCTGGTCTTTCATCTCATCCTTGCGGATGGTGTCCATCTTGACTTTATAATTGCCAGGCAGATACAGATACGCTTCGCCGTTTTCGATCTTCAGTTCGGCATCGATGACATTCGTATGACCGATGAATGTCGCGACAAAAAGATTTGCCGGACGCTGGTAAAGGATCTTCGGCGTACCGATTTGCTGAATATCGCCATTGTTCATGACAGCGATACGATCGGAAACAGCCATAGCCTCTTCCTGGTCATGAGTGACATAGACAGTCGTGATACCCACTTCGTTCTGGATCTGCTTGATGACGGTACGCATTTCGACTCTTAATTTCGCATCAAGATTGGAAAGCGGCTCATCCATCAGCAAAACATCCGGAGTGATCGCCAGGGCTCTGGCCAAGGCGACACGCTGCTGCTGACCGCCGGAAAGCCGTTCCGGCATACGATCGCGATATTCATCAATCTTCATCAGTTTCAGGAACTGATCCGTCTTGGATGC
>CADBPB010000030.1 GCA_902796525.1 uncultured Erysipelotrichaceae bacterium
AGGTTCCGCCCTTTAGCGCGGAATAATAAGCGGCAATATAGTAGTTGGTCGCCATCCTGAGACGCGGCTTCAGGTTGATGTCGCTGTTTTTCAGCATGCCTTCCTCGGGAATGTCCAGCTTGCCGATCTCTTCTTTATAGGCATCGAACGTCGTCGACAGATCGACATTGATCAGCTCGAAGCCGAATTTCTCTGCGACCAGCTGCGCATCGTCCGCGCACTCGTCCTTGGTGTGGCATGGCATCGTGATACCTACGACATTCTCCGGTCCCAGCGCCAGCGAAAACAGTCCCGCCACGACGCCGGAGTCTTTACCTCCGCTGATCCCCAGCACCACGCCTTTCAGGTGCGATCTTTCAAAATAATCACGGATAAAGGAAAGGATCCCTTCGGTTTCTTTTTTCACATCAAACATTTTCTTTTCCTGCTTTCTCGATCATGCTTTTCTTCAAAGCGATATAGCGTTCGCTTCCATCCACGTAATAGACATGCGGATTGGTGATACGACGGATCTCCGGGTAAAGCTTGTTCATCTGTTCCTCGCAGTAGGCGCGTTTCTCCATCAACGGAGGATTCTTGTATACGAGCTTCCCTTTTTCAAAGATCTGCTGTTGCAAAGGTACGAGCGTATAGTTGTCGATCGTTGTGTACTTGCTGAAATCGATCAGCGAGGTGATCGTCATGATGTCTTCGTTCAGTACTTCGTCTTTCTCACACAAGATATCCGCCAGGGCATAGCCGCTGTTTTTATCGTAGGCGCGGTAGATCTTTTTGAACGACGGGTTGACGATCTTGACGATATCGTTGGACAGTTTGATTTTAGGGATGACGGCGCCTTTATCGATCAGCGCGACTTCCTTGTAGACGCAGCCCATCCTTCCTTCCGGTTTGGAGATGTTGTCGCCGACACCCAGGGAATCGAATTTCGCATCCTGTATCCTTAATGAAATGATGACGTCGGCCGAGAGCGAGTTGCTCAGGCAGATCGTCGCGTTCGGGAAGCCTGCTTCATCCAGCAATTTTCTTGCTTCCTTGGACAGATATGCCAGGTCGCCGGAATCGATACGGATGCCGATGTGATCGGTCGGTATGCCGTTTTCCTGCATGTAACGGAAGGTTTTGATGGCGTTCGGTACGCCGGAGCGCAAAGTATCATAGGTATCTACCAGCAGCAGACAGTTGTCCGGATAACGTTTCGCGAACGCTACGAAAGCCGCATACTCGTCTTTGAATGTTTCCACAAACGAATGAGCCATCGTGCCCAGGGCTTTCTGTCCGATCATCTTGGCAGCCATGACATTGGAAGTTCCGCTGCATCCCGCCATGATCGCCTCCGTCGAAGCGATGAGCGCCGCTTCCGGACCGTCCGCCCTTCTGGCGCCGAATTCCATGACCTTGACATTGTCCGGTGTCGCTTCGATGATGCGGCGTGCACCGGTGGCGTGTTCCATCGATCCATTGATGATCGACAGGATCGCCGTCTCGACCAGCTGGGCCTGAGGCAGCGGCGCTTTGACCGTCAGCAGCGGTTCGTTCGGAAAGACCGGCGTGCCATCCGGGATCGCATAGATATCTCCGCTGAAGCGGGATGTTCGCAGGTATTCCAGATACTCTTCGCTGTTGCCTATGCTGCGCAGATAATCCAGATCTTCCTCGGTAAACGAAAGATTCTGGATATAGTCGATGACCTTTCCCAGTCCCGCCATGACCGCATAGCCGCCATCGTTCGGAACCTTTCGGAAAAAGACGTCGAATACCGCTTCCTGCTCCACCAGACCGTTCTTCAGATAGGCGTCCGCCATCATGAACTCATAGGCGTCCGCCAGCATCGTGTAGTTTCTCGGGTTTTTCATTCCATCACCTCTTTTATCATCTTGAATACGAATTACGCCTTATTTCAGGCTCCTTCTGTATATCTCTATATTTCCTTGGCAATTATTTGTTTGCTTTCTGGCGTTTGTTTCGGAAGAATTCTTTCAGCAGTTCCGCACATTCCTTTTCCATCGGTCCTTCTTCATAAAGAGGATAGTGGTTCAGTCCGCCGATCTCTTTGATTCGGACATTGGATACCAGCGCTCCGCCTTTGGGGTCTCTGCACGCATAGACGATTCTGTCGATACGGGAATTGATCAGACCTCCTGTGCACATCATGCATGGCTCCAGCGTCACATACATGACGCAGCCTTTCAGGTTCCAGTTCCCGGTCTTTTTTGCTGCCTTCCTGATGCACTCGATTTCCGCATGGGAAACGGCACAGTTCTTCTTTTCCTTCTGATTATGTGCCTTGGCTATGACCCTGTCTTCTTTAACGATCACGCAGCCTACCGGTACCTCGTCTTCTTCGAACGCTTTGAGCGCTTCCTTGTAGGCGATGCGCATATATTTCTCATTCATCATAATTAAAATGGTACACACAGACAGAGGCTCGTATGGCTGCTTGCTTCCGCACCTGACCAAGTTAGAAACGTGTTTGTTGTACCACTATTATTTTAGCTTATAACGGTTTATCTTTCAAATCGATTTTAGCGGATCGTTTTTGCTCACAAAATCAAGACGGGACTGTTACGGTTATCACTGAATAAATGTTAGAATGATTGTATAAAGAGGAGATCAATCATATGAAAATAGGCGTATTCTATGTCGTATCACAGACGGCCGCGGCAGCGATTGCCGATCAGGGTAAT
>CADBPB010000031.1 GCA_902796525.1 uncultured Erysipelotrichaceae bacterium
GACTCAGTTCTGCGGAGAGTGTGCCGATTGCCGGAAGGGCCACAATTTCGCCTGCATGTACAAGGGCGAAACCTTCCCTGCGAGCGAAGACGGCTATTACGGCTTCTTCGGCTTCTCGACATACAAGACCGCTCCGGCCCGTTACTGTTTCAAATTCAAGACTGAGATCGCTGCCGATGAAGCAGGTTTCATCGAACCGCTGTCGACGGCCATCCGCAGCGTCAAACGCGGCAGAGTCGCTCCAAGCGAAAACGTGCTGATCATCGGCGCGGGAACCATGGGCATGCTGAATGCGCAGGTTGCCAGAGCCTTTGGCGGCAGGGTCATCATTTCCGAACTGCTGGAAAAGAAGATCAGCGTTGCCAGAGAGCTGGGCTTTACCGAATTTGTGGATCCGTCCAAAGAAGATCTCAAGGAACAGATCCAGAAGCTCATCGGCCATGACAGCCGCATTGATGTCATCATCGTCTGCGTGGGTAATTCCAAAGCGAACGCGCAGGCGCAGGAGGTTGCGGATCTCGATACCAGGATCGTCTATTTCGCGGCAGGCTATCCTGCTCCGGAAATCAAGATTGATTCCAATATCATCCATTACAAGCGTCTGGAACTGATCGGCACGATCGGTTCGGATACGGATGATTTCCAGATGGCGGTAGATATGCTGGACAAACGGCTGATCAAAGTCGACAAGCTGATCGAAAAGAGGTTCCCTCTGGATCAGATCCAGGAAGCTTACGAACTGGCTTCGACTCCCGGCTCTTTCCGCGTATCTGTCCATACCTGGGAATAACGATTATCAAGTGGGAGATGGAAGTCTCCCACTTCTTTCTTTGTGAGGTAATATTATGAACTATAAGATCACGATCATCTGCCTGCTTGCCTTCTTTCTGGTTTTTTTCGGAAGGCTGATCGCAACGAATATCGTTTCCAGGAAACTCATCCGGCATCTTTACCTGAACGAGACCGATCGTTTCGATCAGCTGAGAAGATCGAAAATAGCAAGCACTTTCATCGACAGATTCAATCTGCGTTTCATCGACCTGTCCAGGGCGATCATGGAAACCGACAGCAGGAAGGTCGAAGAATGCGTACAGAATCTTGAAGCGTTGCGTTTAAATCTGAAACAGAAGTCCGCCATCTATTCGCGCTGTTTCTATTACTATCTGTCCGTCGAAGATTATCACAATGCGAAGAAGTATTATCAGAAGAACTATGAACTGGATCCGGATAAGTACAACCACGATATGGACCGTCTCTATGATATCTATATTAAAAAAGGTTCGGAATATTTAGACGAAACACTTGAAGAGTTTGAACGTTCAGAAAAGCAGAGCAGAGCCAATGCGGCGATCCTGCTATCCAAAATGTATGAAAATCTCGGAAACAAGAAAGAAGCAGAGAAATACACGGATATCGCTTCCGAACTGATCGAAGAGATCAGGAAAGAAATGCAGGAACAGATAGGACAGTAATATGAAAAACGACAGAAGAAACAATATCATGATGTCCCGTAACGTATATACGGACCAGAACCGTCTGATCTATTATGATCCCTTGACGAAAAAGGCGCATCAGATCACGAAAGCGGACGAGAAAGCGTTCATCTACTTCCAGACAGGAATACCGGCTGCCTGCCTGATCGCGGCAGCTGTCGCTTACTATACAAAGAACTATATCCTGGCAGGTGCCATAGGCGTCCTGATCGCTCTGATCGTATATCTGATCTTCCATTTCATCTTCATGGCAAGACTGCCGATATATCCGAAATTTACATTGCCTGAACGGAAAGGGATGATCGATCGGATGGCAGAGAAGAACCCGAAAGGGAAGCTGCTGATGACAGCGATCGTCATGCTGGGACTGGCCGTTCTGGTGATCATCAATGCCGGGATGCAGGATTATGACCGCCTGACGGATATCCTGAACTATGGCGTAGCGATCGGATTTATCATTTCCGCAATCATCAGTTTTATGGCATACTTAAGAAGATGAAACAAATCGAACTGGTCATTTTCGATATGGACGGCCTGATGATCGACTCCGAGAGCGTCTATATCCGCTGCGCAAAAGAGGTGCTCAAAGAGATAGGGATCACTTCCTATGATTTTCTGCCGGAAACCCTCGGCATCAACTGGGTCAAGTCCCGGGAAGTCACGCTGAAGCACTGTCCGGATATGGATTACGACGACTATATGAACAGGCTCAGAGTCTACCAGGACGCCTATCTCAAGGAACATCCTTATCAGATCAAGAAGGGACTGATCGAGCTTCTGGACTATCTCGAAGAGGAGAAGATCCTGAAAGCGGTCGCCACTTCGACCGACCGGGATCGCGCGATACTGCGACTAAAGGACACGGGGATCTTCGGACGTTTCGACTATCTCATCTGCGGCAACGATCTCTCCGAAAGCAAGCCTTCGCCGCAGATCTATCTCAAAGTCCTGGAGCATTTCGGCGTTTCCTATGAGAACGCCATGGTCTTCGAAGACAGCTACTACGGACTGCTTTCCGCATGCAACGCAAAGATCCGCTGCGTCGTCGTTCCGGATATCTGCTTCATTCCGGAAGATACGCTCAAGAAAGCCTATGCGGTCGTTCCCGATCTGGAAAAGGGGATAAGCATCATCGACGGCTTGAATCATCAGTAGCAATCTTTCTCAATGTTTGCTTTACAATAGAAGTGTCGGTAAAACCTGCACTTTTTTCTTTAGAAGAGGTATCCCTATGATCTATGAAAGAACACACAAGCCCGGCATCGATGAGGTCAACAGGCATCTGCAGATGACCAACAGCGCTCTGATCGCGCTTTTGCAGAATACGGCCTGTTTCCATGCGGATTCGATCCATTACGGCGTTTTCGATATTCCCAGAACGAATCTGACCTGGTTCATCATCGACTGGAAGGCCGAGATCCTCAAGCGGCCGCACTATGGCGAAGAGCTTACGGTCAGGACCTGGGCCAGGAATGTCCAGGGACATTTCTGCTACCGGGATTTCGAGGTCTATGCAAAGGAGGAGCTCTGCGTCAGGGCGACTTCCAAATGGGCTCTCTTCGATGCAAGGAACATGACTTACGCGGAAATGCCGGAAGAAATGCTGGAACGTTTCGGCCATGACGAAAGGGAACCTGTCTTTCAAGAGAAAGAACTGGAACATCTTTCCATTCTGGAAGACTATGACGAGAAAACAGAGATTAGGATACGGAAGACCGATCTGGATTTCAACCGGCACGTGAATAACGTGAAGTATCTGGATTATCTGATCGATTACGGAAAAGGGAAAGACTATGACCGTTTCCGGATCGCCTACCGGAAGCAGATCAGGGAAGAAGAAAAGGTCTATCTCTGCCACAGCCTGATCGGTAATGTGCATCATTATGCGATCGTGGATGAAGAAAACAATATCAAAACGATCATCAAGGCGGAAGACAATGAATAAAACATATAAAAAAGCGTTCATCGCGAATCTCTTTCTCAGCCTGATGGAACTCTTCTCCGTGTCCTGGATGATGTCCGGTCTCAGCAAGGGCATCCTGTCAGGAGGAGGCTTCCGGGTCCTGAAGTATTTTACGATCGATTCCAATATCTATCTGGGGATCGTGTCTTTTGTTGCCGCTTTAGAGCTGTATCGGGTGCTGAAAGGAAAGAGGGAGGAGGTTCCTTCCTATGTCTATCTGCTGAAGCTTTCCGGGACGGCGGCGGTCACGGTGACGATGCTGGTGACGGTATTCTTTCTGGAACCGACGATGGGCAGGTATTTCGGCTGGTTCGCGCTGTTTGCGAATGCAAATCTGTTCCTGCATCTTCTGAACCCTTTGGCAGCCGTTGCGACCTGGGTCTGCTTCGAAAAGAACGATAGACTGACGAAAAAGTCCATCCTGCCGGCGATCGTACCGACCTTGCTGTATGTGATCTATTATGTCGTGGAAGTGCTGACGCACATCGAGAACGGCGTGATTCAACCGGGATACGACTGGTACGGATTCTTCGTGCTGGGACTGAAGTCGGCGATCATTGTTTTGCCGGTGTTTATACTGTTTACATACCTGGTGTGTCTGGGATTATATAAAGCTGGTAA
>CADBPB010000032.1 GCA_902796525.1 uncultured Erysipelotrichaceae bacterium
ATGACCTTTTCCACTTCCGGAGATAGCGTGTATTTCGCATCCTCCTTGATGTTGCTGAGATAGAACTCATGTTCCTTCAGCAATGGATCGGAATCGATGATCTCCTGCAGATTCTCTAAAGAGGCGATATACTGGACCAGCGCTGTCCTCGGAGCGGCCATGGCCGACAGCTTTCCGGAGAGCCTGCCCTGAATCGAAGCAGCCTGGATATCGGAAGTATTCGTCGCCTGACTCAAAGAAGCAAAAGAGAAAAGATCCGAGATCCTGGCAATCAGTTCCTGATTCAAGGTGATCGCTTTGACCAGGACCTCTTTCGGGTCACCCTTCAGATCGGCAGCGAAATCCGCGAATTCCTTGATCAGCCGATCCAGTTCCGCTTCATCTGCCACAAATTTGGGATCATCATATCCCGTATAAAGCACATCCAACGACCATTCTTTATTCATAATTTAAACCATCCTTCTTGTCTTGCATTATAACATCAGTTGCGTTTCTTTTCTTTCTTCATGAACCTGTATCATTAGAAAACGGCAAGAAAAGAACATGGCCTGTACGAATCATGAAAGACGGCTTTATATTTAAAAAGGAATCTGATTGAATCAGATTCCTTTTTTGTTGCCCGGTTTTGGATCGCCGCGAAGATATGCGGCCTCTTGGCGATTATTTCAGGTTATCGCTTAAGAAGGTAATCAGCGCGGTGTTCAGAGCATTGACTGTTGTCGGATCTTCGCCATAGAAGCAGTAGGAATGGCTCAGATTGTTGACAACGACAGTGGTCGATCCGAAAACATCGGCAGTGTGCTGAGACACGGCCGGATCGACGATGAAATCATCCGTGGAATAGATGGTCAAAGACTTGCCGTTGTATTTTGCGGCAGCAAGTTCTGCCATATCTTCGCCATACTTTTCCAGATCGTTGAAGAATTCGTTGGAAAGCAGCTGTTCGCCGAAAGCGCCAGGGAACGGATACATGTCGGTGGTGCCTTTGATGGCGTCTTTCATCATGTCGTAGTTCTCCTGTCCGCCGAACATGTCAATCATATTGGCAAGAGATACGGCCGGAGCGACAAACGCGATCGCATCGAATTGAATCATGTCTTCGATCAGCATCTGGCAGACGATTCTGCCACCCATTGAATAGCCCATAGCGCCGACTTTCTTGACGCCATAGTTTTCTTTGGCATAATTGATGACATCCAGGACATCGTTGCACATGAAAGACATGGCATTGTTGGTGTAGTCTTCCGTAGAAGCGCCACAGCCGGCAAAATCAAGTTCTGCGACCAATATGCCGTTTTCAGCCAGACCGTTGGCCAGTACATCATAGCCTCCCCATTCGTTGTGGTTGCCATGGTGACCGTGGATCAGGACAGCCATGTTTGTCGGAGCGTCCTTAGGTACGGTGAAATAAGCAGGAATAGCAGCATCTCTGCTTGTGGAAGGAACAGTCGTTTCAATAAGTGTTACCGCCTCGACGACAGGTTCTTCTTCAGGCTGCTGTTCAGTCTGGCTTTCTTCCGCGGGTTTGCCTGCGCAGCCGACAAGCAGCAGCAAGATACAGATAAGACTAAATAATTTTTTCATCACAGGATTCCTTTCTGTCCTCATTCTAACATATTATAATAGTTCAAGACGCTTAACTATTGTTTACACGGAAGAAACCTCTGTTTTTGTATTGATAAGTATCGCTGCAGTCTCTGATGATCCGATTGAGACTTCTTAAGGGAAGCGAAGTCTCGTAGCAGAGCTGTTTTTTGGTGAGCGTCGCAAGATCTCCGATGAGGCGGTGTCTGTCCATCGCTTTCAGATAGCGTTCCTTGCCACTGAGATAACGCAATTCGGTACGTTTGCCGGTATTTTTGATCATCTTTTCAGACATCTTCTTGAGAAGAAAGAGGGAGAAATCCGGATCTTTTCTGATCCAGGCTACGACCTGATCTTTAGGGATCACAGCTGCCTTGAGGTTTTCGGCGGCTTTGACCGGAAACGGCAGAGCGTTGCTTCCGAAAAGTTCAAGTTCGCCAAAGATATCGCCCCGTTTGTAGCGGTAAATGTGCATGATGTCGCCTTCTTCGCTGTAATAAAAAACATCGGCAGAACCTTCCAGTACAATAAAAAATTTTCGTTCTCCGAAAAGCCGTCGAGGATCTCTTCGCCCCGATCAAATGTCCTGATCTCATATCTGATGTCTTCCGGTATTTTTGGCATCTGGGTCATCTGACCTTTTCTAATTCCATTATAGTTTATATGATTAGAGATAGGAGGGTGAAGTCATGCGTAAATTGATCATAGATACCGATGGCGGCTCCGATGATGCGGTAGCCATCATAGCGGCACTGGGCGATAGCGATGTCGAAGTGCTTGGCCTTACTACGGTCAGCGGCAACGTGCATGTCGATATGGCAACAAAGAACGTCCTGATGACGGTAGAGGTGTGCGGCAAAGATGTTCCGGTATACAAAGGAAGCGATGCTCCGCTTTGCCGGGAACTGGTGACGGCAGAGAACGTCCATGGTGATGATGGCATGGGAGATCTCGATCTGATCCATCCGCATCG
>CADBPB010000033.1 GCA_902796525.1 uncultured Erysipelotrichaceae bacterium
GATCGTAGCTTCGATCGTTAATTCTTCCATATTCGATCCTCCATTATATTGCAGCGCCAGCATCGTGATATCGTCGAACTGCGGCGCGTCTTCTACGAATGCGTCGATGCTTTCTTTCATATGTTCAAGCAGTTCTCTGACCGATGCATCAGGCTTGTCATTCAAAGCTTTCAGAAGACGTTTTTCACCGAAGAGCTCATGGTTCTTGTTCATGGCCTCGGTAACGCCATCGGTGTAGACAAAGATGCGGTTGCCTTTTTCCAGTTTCAGTTCATATGTCTGGTAGGTGCTGTTATCGATGCCGCCCAGGACGAAGCCGTGTCTGTCTTTGAATACGCCATAGCGGTCGCTCGTCATCAGGACGCATGGATATTCATGTCCGCCGTTGGACGCTCTCAGGATGCCGCTGGAAATCTCCAGGATGCCCAGCCACACCGTCACGAACATCTCTGCCGGATTGTTTCTGACGATCCTGCGGTTCACTTCTTCCAGAATCTTTGCCGGATCGGTAATGCCGACGGTCGAAAGGTTGCTGATGATGATCTTGGAAGCCATCATGAACAGCGCGGCAGGAATGCCCTTGCCCGAAACATCCGCAATGACCAGAGCCAGATGATCGTCATCGATCAGGAAAAAGTCATAGAAGTCTCCTCCGACTTCTTTTGCCGTATACATCGAAGCATAGACATCGAATTCCGGGCGATCCGGGAATGGCGGGAACACCTGCGGAAGCATGCCCTCCTGGATCTTGGAAGCCACATTGAGTTCTGTGCTGATCCTTTCCCTCTCTGCCGTGATACGGGTAAGATCTTTGACATACTCCTGTATCTCTTTTTCCATATCAGCCATGATCAGGGCGAGACTTTCGATTTCATCGCCTGTTCTGATATTCAGGTTGCTGAAATGCAAAGTCCTGAATTCTTCGCTCTTTTCCTGCATATGAAGCCTGGCAGCTTCGTTGAGTTCGATGATCGGCGTCACTACGGTCCGCTTCATTTTCCTGACAAAATAAATATCCAATAGAACCGTCAGCACAGTCATTATGATAAAAAACTGAAGCAGATAGGCTCTTACCTTGTATGCCACATCGTTCAATGAATATGCCGTCACGATCGAAGCGATATCCCTGCCGTTCTTAACGATCGTGCCTGCGCCTGTACAGCTGTATCCGCTATCGTCCCGGTTGAAGATCACCGGCATAAGGGAACTGATCTTCTCGAAGGCGCTGATCGTTTTCTGATCTACGATCTCGATATGGCCAAGCGGATGCTTCTCCGTCTCGTTGCTTTCAAAAAGATACATGAAATGATCCTGATCGACCATCGTGCCGATAATGATATACCGTGCGTTATCCTGCTGACGGAACTCATCAAGGATCTCTTCGATTTTCTTGTAACGGATATCCATCAGCGAAGCGAACGCGTCCTGATATGCTTGACTTGACGGATCGTTTCTTACATTTTCAGGAAGTCCGTTATAAACCTCCGCGGTAGCTTTGGCGATCCGGTCCATAATATCGGGATCGACAACCAGCTCGATGCTGCCGGCAAGCACGGAAGCTTTGTTGCTGTACTGTTCTCTCAGCTGATGGGAATAAAACAGCAGGCCGAAAACGAACGCCGTCAGCGCAAGGATGACGGAAAAGCGGATGATCGCATGCCACATTTTGGCGCTCAGGGAATAATGAAGCCTTTCAAAGTAATTCATTTCCCGGACACTTTTTCTTGCCATCGTTTTCCTCCTAGATCAGACCGAAATGCTGCAGAGCTTTCATGATCCCGTCATCATCCACGGATGCGGTCACATAGTCAGCTGAATTCCTCAGTTTTTCGGTGCCATTGCCCATCGCTACGCCGACCCCGGCATAACGGAGCATATCGATATCGTTCTCGCCATCGCCAAAGGCCATGGTCTGGGAACGGGTAAATCCTTCTTTATCCAGAAAATGCTGCATGCCGGCTGCCTTCCCGCCGGTCTTGGCTATGATATCTATGCCTGTCTTATTCCAGCTGGTGATCTGGCAATGATCCAGAAGATCATCCAGTTTCATCCTCATATCGGCATCCACGAAAGCCAGACACTGATAGATGTCTTCGCCATGGTATTCCCCGATGTTCGGGACCGTTCCATGAGTGGAAAGCTGGGTCTGGACCACGACATCATCGACATAGTTGATATAGCGCTGCTTCTCGCCGATCAGAACGAACGGGATCTTGCCCGCCTTAAAGATGTTGACCAGGATATCCACTTCTTCGGCAATGATCGGATTCCCCGCAAACATGTGTTCGTTCTCGTCAAGACAGATGTTTCCATTCAAAGTCAGGTAGCCATCGAACACGATGCCATCCAGAGGAAGCTTTTTCAGTTCGACGATGTCCCTTCCGGTTGCGATCACGATCTTGGCGCCGTTTTCTCTGACTCTTTGCAGGGCTTCGACCGTGCTTTGCGGGATCTTTCCGGTCATAGGAGACAGCAGCGTCCCGTCGATATCAAAAAAGATCACTCTCGTATCGGCTTTATCGATGTCGTGTTTCATGACCGTAAACAGGTCGGTGAAGCCTGAAAGATCGAAGACTTCATAGACGACATCGTTCACATTCAGAAAAGTGATCTTGCTCTTGCTGTAGGCTTTCCGGTAAAACAGGATGATCCTGAGCCCGGAAGAAGAAATATATGCCGTTTCTTTGAAATCAAAGACGATATCATGTTCATCATCGAGATTGGCAGCAAGAAATGCTTCAAATTCCTCTGAAGTGCTGCTATCGATCCGCCCATAAGGTCTGATGATTATTTCTTTATCATTGATTTCTTTTTCAAATCTCATCTTTTTCTTCGACGGTAAAGATCTCCGCAAACCCGGTCACTTCAAAGATCTCCCGGATGATATCGTTAATATTGATGATCGTCATCGTGCCTTGGGAGTTCATCTTTTTATAAGAGGTCAGCAGGACCCTGAGTCCGGCGGAAGAGATATATTCCAGTTCGCTGAAGTCGAAGACCAGCTCTTCGACGCCATCCAGCGATTCATTCAGCGCGGCTTCCAGTTCGGGAGCGCTGACTGAATCCATGCGGCCAGCCACTTTGACGACAAGTTTATTCCCCTCCAAAGTCTTATTGATATCCATATTATTTCCTCGCTTTCTGCAGGCGATCTTCCCTTCCTGCCATTGCTATTGTTTATGTTCAGCTCTTCTTTCGCTGCGGTTTTTCATCAAACAGCGAATCCATATAGAACAGCGGTCTTAACTTGTGGGCTTTCAGTTCTTCAAAAACGATCTGTGTCACCTGTACGCCAACAAGCGCCGCCTTATGAGCCGGAGAATTCAGCATCAGAGAGTAGGCGACTCCGTTCTCATCGCTCTGAGAAATGCCGCCGTATGAAATCTTTTTGAGGTTCTTGACTTCCTCTCTGGCCCGTTCGCAGATCTTTTCCATAGCCGCATCGATCTTTTCTTTCGGCGTTTCCCATTCGAAACGATAGGTCAGGAAGAACTGATCCTTGATCTTTTCGATCGAAGTGATGACCGAGTTGTTTATCGTATAGGTCGAATTGGTAGCCATCGAACGTAATTTGGTGACGCTTGCATTGAAATAGGAAACATCGCACAGTTCCCCGTTCCAGCGCACCATGTCCCCGACCTTGTAGAAGTTGTTGTTATAGATATTGATGCCGGCGATCACATCCTTTAAGGTGTCCTGCAACGCCAGACCGATGATGGTCGCCATGATCCCCAGACCTGCCAGAATGCTGGCGACATTGACGCCATTCAGATGCAGGATGACGACGGCGGCACAGATGACGACGACATACTGGAGTATGCCGAAAATCACGCCGATAAAGGTATTTTTATGCTGGTCGTCCTTGCCGGAATATGCGACTTTCTTGATCAGGTACTGCTTGATGAAACGCAGTATCAGCGAAGTGACGATTATGACCAGAACGCTTCCCAGAAAGGCGCCGGACTGCAGATATGCCATGAAATTACTGTAATCTTTTCCTAATGTTTCCATACGTTATCATTATACACTTAAAGCCTGTATTCCTTCTATTTTAATCATGATTCTTCATTTGCATCTGTCTGTATTTCTAAAGACCCGAAGCCTTTCAGCGGCCAGATCCTGAACAGGATCTTTCCCTTGATTTCGCTCAACGGAAAACAGCCGAAATCCTTCCTGCGGGAATCCATGGAATTCTCGCGTTCGTCAGCCAGCAGAAAGTACTGTCTTTCGGGAACCTGATAAGGCAGATCGATATCGCAGAATCCTAATGCTTTCGCATCGAGATAGGCTTCTATCATCACCCGGTTGTTCACATAGATATTGCCATTGCGATCTAAATCGACCCAGTCGTTCCCTTGGGCAATCACGCGTCTGATCATCGTCGTTCCCTCGTGTTCCACGATGACAAGATCCCCGTAGCTGAGATCTTTTGCTTTTCCCTTGATCAGCAGGTCTTTTTCGTGCAAAGTCGGAGCCATGTCGTCATCACGGACTCTCATTACCATGGAACGGTTCAACAGGACCGCCGTAAACAAAAACCCCAGCAGGATCATCATGATCAGCAGGGCTTTCTTGCGGACATCTGCGCGAACCGTTTCCCTTATCAGCTCTTTGCGCAACTCACTGCTGGATGGCAGCTGTTTCATCTTATTTGGCGGAATGGCGGCCTTTCCTGGACTCCTGGCTTACCGGCGTCTGCAGACCATTGATATACTTGCCTTCTCTGGCCTTTTCGTAGATCTCCTGAATGCTGCGCAGATACATATCCGCCGCTTTCTGAGCTTCTTCAAACACATTCGTCAATGCCAAAGAAGCGCTGGCGATCGAACCGGTATTCTTCATGATGATCTGCCGTTCTTCGACCTTCTGACGCAGCTGCTGATTCTCTTTTTCCAAGTCTTCGATACGCTGCTGCTGCTGATAAAGGATCTCCAGCAGTTCAACGCGTTTCAGATTTTTTAAGTCTTCGCTTGCCATAATTTTGTGCTTCTATTTCATTTCATTCTATCATATTCATATCTAAGCGCCAAATATCGTTCCTTCAGGCGAACGTTTTATAGACTTCTCCCTCCAGCGTCTTCCAGGTAAACGTTTCCTCTTCCAGGATCATGTATCCTCTCGAAGTACCATTCTTTGGAATCGAAACGGAACCGGGATTCATATAGATATATCCGTCATACTCTTCGCAAGCGGGAATGTGGGTATGACCATGCAGGAGAATGTCCCCTTTTTTCATCGGAGGAATATGGTCCCTGTTATAGAGATGGCCATGGGTCACATAGATCATGCGTTCTTTCAATGGAAGCAAGGCATAGTCCGCAAGCACAGGAAACGCCAGCACCGCCTGATCGACTTCCGCTTCGCAGTTTCCTCTTACCGCAAAGATCTCATTCTTCTTTTCATTCAGCATGGCAATGACCTGCTTGGGATCATAGCCTTCCGGAAGATCGTTTCTCGGACCGTGATAAAGGATATCGCCAAGCAGAAGCAGTCTGTCTGCATTCTCTTTTTCATACGCTTCCAGCAGTTCTCTGCAATACTTTGCCGAACCGTGGATATCCGATGCGATCATCAGTTTCATTTCCGGATCCTCCTTATGTTTCTGCTATCTGAAAGAAATATTTAGATGGCATTCTGTCAGGACTATCGTTTCGTTTCCGTGACCTTGCATACAAGGACATAACGGGCCGTTTCAAAGTCTTTGGAACA
>CADBPB010000034.1 GCA_902796525.1 uncultured Erysipelotrichaceae bacterium
AAGGAAGACGCCTTCAATCATGAACTTACGATCATCAAGAAGGGCAAAAAATACTACTATGCGCTCAATTTTGAATAGAATCGTTACCGTCTTCTTCCTGGTGATGCTGTGCGGATGCAGTCTCATTCCCAACAGAACCAAAGATGCGAACGACCGTTATTTCTATCTCATCGAAATGCTCAACGAACATGAGACGTTTTCGGATCATTCCCGCTATTTCTCGATCGAAGCCGAGATGGCAAAAATTGACAATGGTTACCGCTACTATATCATTATCGATGAACCGCAGCTGGCGATGTACGATATCGAAGTGATGGCTATTGAAAAAGATGTCGACTACAGCCAGAACATGGCAGCAAATATCGGCGTCTTCGAAGATGTGCAATATAATATGATACCGAATCAGTCCAATGTGGAAGACGGATATGTCAAGGGACTGGTCGCTTCCGGGATATCGGACAGTCCGGAAACCACGCTGTATGTCTACGTGCAGTTCAAGAATGCGGATTATTCTGTCGTACACAACGAGTATCTGCTTCTGCCTTGCCGCTATGAGGGGTGATGAATGAATAAAGAGAAAATGAAACAATCGCTGCTGATGGGAGCTCTGACGAGCTCTTTTGGCATTTTTGTTTCGAAGCTCTTGGGTCTGTTGTATTATTCTCCTTTGTCCGCCATTGCGGGCGAAGCGAATATGGCGTTCTATTCATTTACGTATACCTACTACGATCTTCTGCTGCAGGTATCGCAGGCAGGCATTCCGTTCGCGATCGCATCGCTGGTTGCCAAGTATATCGCGAAAGACGACTACAAGACCGTTCTGCTTGTCAAGAAAGCCGGAACTTCCATCATCATGGGTCTCACGGTCGCAGTTGCGCTGGCATTCGTTCTGATTGCGGAACCGCTGGCCAGACAGACATTGGGAGTCTATGCACCTGCGGAAGACATCGCCAATCTGAAGATCCTGTTCTATATCCTGACCCTGGCTATCATCATTGTCCCGCTTCTCAGTTCCTTCCGGGGATACATCCAGGGGCTGAAACGTCTGGATATCTATGCTTCCAGCCAGGTACTGGAACAGTTCGTCAGAGTCTTCTGCATCATTGCGGTCGGATATCTTTTTGTCATCATGCTGCGTTTTGACAGCATCTGGGCCACCTTCATTGCGGTCGCGGCCGCTTCTCTAGGCGCTTTGATCGCATACCTGTTCACCGTTGCCATGTGCAGAGAAGACGAGAGACACGTTGAAGAACTTGCGAAACAGCAGGATCACGATTCCGCTGTCGTTGAAAAAGAGATCGCCAAAGAGATCCTTGCGCTGGGAATCCCATATCTGATCATATCCTTCCTGGGATCGGCAGGTCCTCTGGTGAACACCTCGTTCTTCCTGAAATATATCACCCAAGTCCATGGTATGGAGATCTATGAACAGTCCAAACTGGCTTTCGGCATCCTGCAGGCCAATATCGCCAAGATCGCCAATATTCCTTCGGTGATCGCGATCGGTTTCGGTTCCGGCATGGTTCCGTATCTGGCGGAATCCCTGGAAAAAAAGGATGGCGTCAGGATCAGCAGACAGATCAATCAGATCCTCGATACGAGCATGTTCATTCTGATCCCGATGATCGCGATCTTCATCTTCTTTGCCAAAGACATCTATTTCATCATGTATGGCAACAACAATCTCGAACTGGGGACGCAGCTGTTCATGGTCAGCAATATCCAGATTTTCCTGGGAACCGTCGCACCGATCTTCTCCGCGATCATGATGTCTCTGAAACTGCGAAAAGAAGCGATCATCACTCTGATCATCAGTTTCATCATTAAGTTCCTGACCTTTTTCCCGATGGTCCGCTATTTCCATGCCTATGGCATGATCTATTCGTCCGGGTTCTATTATCTGGCGCAGATCGTCATGTATTACTATTTCCTGCACAAGCAGTTCCGTCTCGATATCAGCAGTTCGCTCAAGACCCTGCTGCTGATCGCGCTGGCTTCCCTGGTCATGGCCATTCCGGCTTTTGCTCTTCATGCGATCGTTCCGTTTGAAAAACTCAACCGTCTGAGCGATATCGCTCTGATGGGCGGACTGGGACTGATGATGCTGGCGATCTATTATGGAATAAGCGTGCGTTTCCATCTGCCGCAGCAGATCTTCGAAACGGAAGATGTCTCCATCCGGGGCTTACTGTCCCGTATACGCCGTTAAATGATCGATGACCTGACGGATCAGCTCCGGAGGCGTTGACGCTCCGGCGGTCACGTAAATGTTTTCAACGTCCTGAAGATCTGACTCGTCGATATCTTCGTAAGTCTGAATCAGCAGGACTTTTTTGATTCCATGTTTCAGTCCGATTTCCTTCAGCATATTCGTATTGTTGGATCTGAGATCTCCAACGACATACAGAAGATCGCAGTCTTTCAGTTCATAGATCGCTTTCTGGCGGGAAGAAGTGGCGTTGCATACTTCGGGCTGGATATAGATGGAAGGGTATCTTTCTTTCAGATGATCGATGATCTCCGCCAGTTCCAGATAGGACATGGTCGTCTGATTGGTAAAAAAGATCTTGTCAGCAACGATGTCCAGCCGATCGATGTCCTCTTTCGAGCTGATCAGATGGATACGGTCCGAGATCGATAATACTGCTTCCGCTTCCGGATGGCCTTTCTTGCCGAAATAGATCACTTCATCGCCATCATTCAGATGTTTCCTGATCAGATTCTGGGTCTTCAGGACGTCGACGCAGGTGGCATCGACATACTGCAGTCCTTTGGATGCCACTTTCTCTTTGATCGCATCGGAAATGCCATGAGCCGTAAAAATGATGACGCCCTCATCAACTTCATCCAGAAGCTGCTCCTTGCTTTTGTGTTCATCATAAAGCGTGATGATTCCTGCATCCTCCAGTTCCTTGCTGACATGGCTGTTGTGCACCAGCATGCCCAGGATATATACGGGTTCCTCGGGATGTTCCGCTTTCGTTTGCTTGGCGATACCGATCGCATTGACCACTCCCTTGCAGTATCCGCTGGGAATTACTTTCTGAATCTTCATAGTCTCATTATACAATATGATAGAATAGTAATGATGAACGCAGAACTGAAACAGGAGACGATCAGGTTTCTGGAACTGAACGGTTTCACGGAACTGACAGCCGTCCAGCAGGAAGTATTAAAAACCAGCAATCGCAGCCGCGATCTTATCGTTTTGTCCAAGACCGGCACCGGGAAGACGCATGCCTATCTGATCCCGGTCATGGAGATGATCAATCCCGTTTCAGACAAGACGCAGGTCGTGATTTCCGTGCCGACCAGGGAGCTGGCTTATCAGGTCTATCAGAACGCTTTGCGGATGAAGGAAGTGTACGAGGATTTACGCATCGTTCTTCTCACCGGAGGAACGGATAAGAATCGCAGCATCTCCAAACTCGATAAGGCTCCTCATATCGTCATAGGAACACCTGGCAGGATCAGGGATATTTTCGTATCCAATCTGATCCGGGTCGATACCGTGCAGTTGTTTATCATCGATGAAGCGGATATGACCATGGAATTCGGTTTCCTCGAGGATATCGATATCGTCTATTCCCATATGACAAAAAATCCGAGAACGCTCTGTTTCTCAGCGACTTTCCCGGAAGAACTGAACAAATTTACGAAGAAATATCTCGAGAATCCAAAGATGATCAAAGTCAGCGATGCGAAACGGGATCCCCGCATCCATCATGTGCTGGTCAACTGCAAACATAAAGACTATAAGGAA
>CADBPB010000035.1 GCA_902796525.1 uncultured Erysipelotrichaceae bacterium
TAGGAGTCTGGGCCGTGTCTCAGTCCCAATGTGGCCGTTCACCCTCTCAGGCCGGCTATGTATCATCGTCTTGGTGGGCCGTTACCTCACCAACTAACTAATACAGCGTAAGCCCATCCCATAGCGACGCAAACGCGTCTTTAATAACAAGGAGATGCCTCCTCGTTACCTATGCGGTATTAATAGTCGTTTCCAACTGCTATCCCCCTCTCTGGGGTAGGTTGCCTACGTATTACTCACCCGTTCGCCACTGAATCGATCAGAAAGCAAGCTTTCTGACGTCATCCGTTCGACTTGCATGTATTAAGCACGCCGCCAGCGTTCATCCTGAGCCAGGATCAAACTCTCCGTTTGTTGACTCGTATTTTAAGAACCTGAGTTCTTATTTTAAATGAATTGACGTTTTTGTTTAATTGCTTCTTATTTAGTTTTCAAAGATCAAATCTGCACTTCCGATCAGGTTTTTTCGATGTTTCCCTCACCGGCGGTGCTTACTTATAATAACAGAAACACAATATGGTGTCAACACTTTTTTTCCATTTTTTTTCACTTTTTTTCGGGAGCGTTTTTTTTGTCATAAAGCAGTTCGAAGTACTTCATGATATAGTCGTTCGTATAAGCGAAATTGAAGGGATCTTCTTTGTTTTTTACCATGCGGATCAGTTCATCCTGGGCTGCCAGGCAGCGTTCCCTGATCTCGTCGGAATAATGCATCAGATTGCAGTGATAGTTGAATTCGTTCTGATCCAGCAGCAGATATTCGCCATCCGGAAAGACCTTCACATCCAGATCGTAGTCGATGTTCTTGATCGCCTCTCCGTCATAGATGCTGGGAGATGCGATATTGCAATAGTAATAGATCCCGCTTCTGCGAACCATCGAGATCACGTTGAACCAGTCTTTCTTGTAGTAGAAACAGATGGCAGGCTCTTTCGTCAGCCAGCGGCGTTGATCAGCTTCGACGACCCAGGTATGATCGGTCACTACGACATAGGCTTCCTTCGTGATATCGATCACCAGCGCCTTGGACCAGACGCGATGCACCGAGCCGTCATGCTTGTACGATTCAACAAATACACTGTCTCCTACTCTTAATTCGCGCATGCTACTATCCTACCACATTTTATAAACGGATGAAATAATTTATTATATAAATATTTTATTCGTGATTCAGTCTTTTCCACATCGGACGCAGACGTTCGCACAGAAGCGGGACGACGATGATCGCACAGATCGTGGTCGGTACCATATAGGACGCGTTATAGACGAGCGAACCCCATAACGGAGTCTCCCACAGCAGCGTTCCGGATAGCGTCGACGATGCCAGGCGGATCAGGCTGGTGATCAGCACGCCGCTGTAGAAATATCCGCGGTTCGGGAACCGTTCCGCCAGTCCGTAAGCCGCATAAGCGATCAGATAATCCAAAAGAAAACTCCAGATCCCGTAAAAACCGACCGATCCGACAGCCAGCTGCAGGAACACGGAAAGGATGCCTACGATGAGCCCGTTCTTCCAGCCCAGATGATAGGAGCACATCAGCAAAGCGATGGGTCCGAAATTCAGTTTGCCGCCCGAAGGCATCTGAAACAGATTCAGCAGATCGCTGATCCTGTCAAGGATCACGAATACCGCGCAGTACAGTGCCATGAGCGCGATCGTTTTCGTCGTCAGTTTTTTCATAAAAAAACACCTCCATAAAAGGTGCCGTCTCCCTCCGCTAGCATTACCTAGTTCAGGTCAATGGGTATGATCTCAGCCTTCCGGCACCCCAACATATTATATCTCCATTTAGTACAACTTGCCAAATATTTCTAAGGCATCTTCATAATGATAGAACTTGCGTTCCGCCAGCGAACCCGGCGCACCGCACGTCAGCAGAAGATACGGCTTATCGTGATAGCGATACAGAACAAGGATATTCTGCCCCGCTTCCGGCGTATAACCGGTCTTGCCTCCCAGAACCTGCGTATCGTGATTCAGGACGTTCCCTACGCTGGAATGCATCACCAAGCCGTCTTCCATTTCGTGCTGAAGACTGGTCAGGACTTTCCTGCCTTCCTCATGTTCCAAGGTGTCCATCACGATCCGATAGAGATCATCCAGACTGCTGTAGTGGTTATCGTCATGCAGACCGGTGGTATTCATGAAATGCGATGAAGTGCAGCCCAACTCTTCGGCCCGCCTGTTCATCTCTTCGACAAGATCCAGACCGTGCATCTTGAAATAGTTCTCCAAAGCGACTGCCGCATCGGCGCCCGAAGGCAGGACCAGGGCGTACAGAAGATCTCTCAGGCTGTAGACATAGTCTCTTTGGATATAAGCCAGAGACGCGTCTTCCCTGATCATGGCTTCGACCTGCGCATTCGTGACGAAAGAACTGTCATCCAGATCCTCGAAAAGATGCAGAACGGTGTCCATGGTCAGCACTTTCGTCAAAGACGCGGGATAGATCTTCTCGTCGCTGTGTTCGCTGTAAAGGATATCGAAATCCGCCAGATCGACCAGAAGATATCCGTAGGAATGAATATCAAAAGGTAAGCGTTCCGACTTGTCTTCCAGCACATTGATCCTGCTGGAATCATAGGTACGCAGCTCTCTCTGACAGGAACACAGTAATATTAATAGGATAAATATATATATTCTTTTCATCAGTATAACGATTTATAGAAACGGTAGGTCTTCAGCTGCATATCGCTGTTGGCCAGGAAGAAATCAAGCAGGATCGTGAAATCTTCCCTGTCGATGTCGATCTCCTTGATCAGATCATACTTCGAACGGTCTGCCCTGGCAAGGAGGCGGAAACGCTTCAGACGTTCGACAGGCCTGCTTTCTTCTCCCTGCAGATGATTCTGGCACAGGAAGCCGCCATGGCGGTTGGAGATGGCTACCACCTTCGGATTGCCGCAGACGACGCAGTGGTCCACCATCGGCGTCACCCCGAATTCTTTCATAAGATAAGAAACATAGATGCTTCCCAGCAGATATTTGTTTCTGTCATCGATATGATCGAGCACGAACAGCAGTTCATCATAAGCCGGGATCTCGCTGTTTTTCAAAGTCAGCTCCAGCAGGATATTCTTGAAGTTCAGAAGATCGAACGGGGAATCGCTCCAGTAGTCGTTCAGAAGCTTGTTGCCATGAATGGTATACATGGTATGGCCGTCTTTGTAGTCGATAATGAATTCATACAGGCAAAGCGGAAAGAAATGATTCTTGCTGCTGAGCTTCTTCGCCGCTTTCCCGACAAAAGACAGGATCCCGTATTCCCTGGTCAGCACCTTCATCATCACATCGTTCTCGTGATAGTCGTTCAGGGACAGGACCAGGCCATTCACTTTGTCATTCATCCCGGTCCCCGTTGAAGTATCCCAGATCGAAAAGCTGCTTCTGGGAGTTCAGCCAGTCCTCTTCGACCCTGACATACAGCGACAAAATGATGCGCTTGTTCCCGAACAGTCTGGATATATCTCCGGAAGCCTGATCGTTGATCCGCTTCAGCATGCTTCCGTTGCGTCCGATGATGATCGCCTTATGCGTCTTCTTGTTGCAGATGATGCTGGCTTCGATCTTGACCTTGGAAGTCAGTTCCTTGATCTCGTCTACTTTGCAGGCGACCAGATGCGGGATCTCTTGCTCGGTATTGAGGATGACTTTCTCGCGGATGATCTCGGCAATGCGGAAATCCACGCTTCGGTCGGTAACCATGTCCTTCGGGAAGTACTGTATATCATCTTTCAGATAAGACTTGCTGACTCTCAAAAGTTCATCCAGATTCTCCTGGTTCAAGGCGCTGATCGGTATAAATTCCGCAAACGGATGATTCTTCTGAGCGTAATTCAGACGTTCGATCAGAAGATCGGGGGAGATCTCATCGATCTTGTTGATCAGCAGGAATACCGGCACTTCATAGGAAAAGACTTTCTCAAGGATCTCGCTGTCTTCCTTCTGAAGGCCCTTGCCGCCATCGACGATATAATAGACGATATCTACGCCTGAGGCCTGGGCGAGCGCTTCCTTGTTCATGTACGTCCCCAATGCGGTTCCGGGTTTATGGATGCCGGGCGTATCGATGAAAACGATCTGGCTGTCCTCGTCATTCAAAACGCCCAGGATGGCATTCCTGGTCGTCTGCGCTTTGTGTGTCGTGATGGCGATCTTCTCTCCCAGCAAGGCGTTGATCAGCGTCGACTTGCCGGCATTGGGTCTGCCGATGATCGCGATGAAACCGGATTTCATCAGACGAGATCGTCCGCCCCGAACTGCTCCGGAAGCAGTTCCGCGATCGTTCTGACGATCGTTTCCTTACCGTTGGAAAGAATGATCGGCGTATCCTGATTGAGAAGTTCCGATAATACCTGGCGGCAGATTCCGCAAGGCGTCCCTACTTTTTCGCCATCGGATACGATGGCCAGCGCTTCGATATCATCCTTCCGATATCCGTAGGAATAAGCACCGAAAACGGCGCTCCGTTCTCCGCAGTTGGTTGCGCCATAGGACGCATTTTCGATATTGGCGCCATAGAAAGTGCGCCCGTCCTTGCACAGGACACAGGCGCCTACATGATAATTGGAATAAGGCGCATAGGCATTTTCCATGGCCTTAAATGCTTCTTTCACCAATTCTTCGTGACTCATCAGATCAACCTCCTTATCACACATATCACACAGACGATCAGAGCTCCCGCACATGCCAGAAATACTCCGGCGCAAGAGAGATCCTTGATCGCTCTGATCCTTTCATCTTCCGCTTCATTCACGCGGTCGCAGAGCCTTTCGATCGCGCTGTTGAAGATCTCGCTGCTGATCACCATCGCGATGCAGATCACGAATGCCAGCCACTCATAGACATCCAGCCGGATCACGAAACCGCCGATGACCGCCATGATCCCGAGGATGAACTGGATCCGTATCCCCTTGTCTCTTATGGCGATTTTCAAACCCTGGAAGGCAGGAACGAACTTCTTCATGGCAGTCTGCCTACGATCTTCTTCTGCAGATCGAACATGACTTTTTCATCTTTTTCATTCATATGGTCGTAACCGAACAGATGAAGCAAGCCGTGAACGAAAAGAAAAACGAATTCCCGTTTCACCGAATGACCGTAGTCTTCCGCCTGAGACAGTACCCTGTTCCGGTTGATGAAGATATCGCCCAGTTCGATGTTCTCCTCATAAAGATATTCCTCCCCCCCATCCAGCAAGGCAAAGGAGATCACATCGGTCACCTTGTCGATATCGCGGTAGTCGCGGTTGATCCTGCGAATGCTGATGGGGCCGCAGATGATCACCGAAAGATCATAGGCATCCTCTTTATTCAATGCTTTCAGCGTCTTCCGGTAATACTCTTCCAGCAGAGGATAGAATTCAGCAAGGTCAGAATGTTTCGTGCGATTGACGATATTCAGCATACTATCATTATACCTTACTTGATTTATCATTCTATAAGTGATATAGTGAATTAGCAGTCTAGATAGTAGAGTGCTAATCAAGTGATGGAGGTGCAGCTATGGCAATCAAACAGTTTAAAACAGAATCAAAAAGACTACTCGATATGATGGCGAATTCCATCTATACGAATACGGATATTTTCTTAAGAGAGATCATTTCCAACGCTTCGGACGCTTTGGATAAGAGACATATCGTTTCCCTGACGGATAGCGCTTCGGAAGATTACGATCCACAGATCCATATCACGATTGATAAAAAGAACCGGCTGATCACGATCAGCGATAACGGCATCGGTATGGACCGGAAAGAACTCGAAGACAATCTTGGTACGATTGCCCGTTCCGGTTCTTTCGATTTCAAGCAGGACCTCAGCGAGCAGGATGAAGCCGATATCATCGGCCAGTTCGGTGTCGGTTTCTACTCTTCCTTCATGGTCAGCGACAATGTCGAAGTCGTATCAAAGAAACTGAACGAAAACAAAGCCTATAGATGGGTTTCCGATATGAACGGCTACGAGATCGTTCCTGCCGAGAAAAACGAAACCGGAACGGATGTAATCCTGCATATCAAGAAGAATACCAAAGAAAAGAAGTACGATCCTTATCTGGAAACATCCAAGATCCAGGAACTAGTCAGAAAGTATTCCGATTTCATCCGTTATCCGATCCTTATGGAAATCGAAACCTACGACTACAAGGAAGACGGAACTTCAACGAAAGTGCGCAAAGAAGAAACGCTCAATTCCATGCAGCCGCTTTGGAAGAAGAATAAGAAGGATATCAAAGACGGCGATTACGATGACTTCTACATGCAGGAGTATTACGACTATCGCAAACCGCTGAAGGTCATCCACTACAAGGTCGAAGGCAATACCTCGTATACCGCCCTTCTCTATATTCCTTCGGAAAGACCGTTCAACTACTATTCCGGCGACTACAAGCTGGATCTCAAGCTTTATTCCAGAGGCGTATTCATCAAGGATGAAGCCAAAGAGATCGTTTCGGACTACTTCCGCTTCGTTCGCGGTGTCGTCGATTCCGATGATCTGAGCCTGAACATCTCCCGCGAGATCCTTCAGCAGGATCATCAGATGAATGCTTTGAAGAAATCGATCGACAAGAAGATCAAGTCCACTCTGGAAACGATGAGAGACAAAAACAGAGAAGACTATGAGAAGTTTTTCGATGCCTTCGGAGCGCAGCTGAAATACGGATGCTACGAAGATTTCGGAAGAAACAAGGATGCGCTGATCGATCTGCTGATGTTCAAGTCCAGCAAGGATGACAGATACGTCACGTTGAAAGAATATGCGGCTGATATGAAAGAAGGCCAGAAAGACATCTATTACGCTTCCGGCGAAGATATCGCCAGGATCAAGGCGCTGCCTCAGCTGGAGAAAGTCCTGGACGACGGCTACGAAGTCCTGTACTTTACCGACAGCATCGACGAATTCCTGACATCGGTCATCCGGGAATATGACGGAAAACCGTTCCGTTCCATTCTCAAGAGCGACCTCGATCTGGGAAGCGAGAAAGAGAAGGAAGAACTGAAAAAGCTCAATGAAGACAATAAGGATCTGCTTGACAAGATCAAAGAGATCCTCAAAGACAAGGTCTTCGATGTCAGGCTTTCGAACCGTCTGAAATCCCATCCGGTCTGCCTGGTCTCCGATGAGAACCTGTCCATCGAAATGGAAAAAGTCCTGAACGCGATGGACCAGAATCATGTCAAAGCCAACAAGATCATGGAAATCAATCCGGATCACGAGATCTTCAGGACCTTGCAGGAGATGCTGAAGAATAACGAAGATCTCAATGAATATGCGGATCTCCTGTATGACCAGTCGCTGCTGATCGCGGGACTGCCGATCGAAGATCCTGTCGCCTATTCGCAAAAGATCGTCGGACTGATGGTAAAGAATCATAACTGATATTTAAAAAATACGGCTTCATGGAAAGTCGTATTTTTTATGAATCAGTTGTTTTTGTTTTTGAATATGTTCACCTTGTGATCGTTCAGGATATCCAGGTGAGACAGTTCCTGCTTGCGCTTGCTGCGTCTCTGTTCGAGAAGCTTATGCGCATCGCTCAGCATCAGGTTGCATTCGTAGCGGAGCCGCAGTTCTTCCTCGGCGATGCTTTCATCGATCTTCTTGTTCTTCTCGATGAGATCATCCAGTTCCAAAGCGAGATCCGCTTTTCTGGCCAGCAGAGAATCGAATTCCTGTTTCAGGTTTGCCGTCAGTTCGTTGAATTCATTCAAGGTCGACTTCAGGCTTTCCTGATGGATCTGCAGCAGTTTTTCTTTCTGCTGTTCATAATCGGTAACGGCATTCTCGTCCTTGCCATACATTTCGGAAATGAACTGTTCCTGTTCGGCATTGGCCTTGATGATCTGGTTGGATAACGCATCCTGTTTTGCCTGTTCATCCTTCAGCATCGCGTCATAGGTCAGCGAGATATTCTTGACTTCCGCTTCGAATTCCTTCAGCTTGTTGTTGCGGGCAAGCTCCAGTCCTTCGATCTCTTTGGTGATATTCTCGATGATCTGGTCGCGTTCGTTCTCCAGACGGAGCAGGATCTCGTTATGCGTGTTATCCAGTTCATCGATGGATTGCTTAAAGGATCTTGTGATATCCAGCAGCTTGCGCTCGTATTCGTCCTCGACCCCCTTCTTGCGATCCGGCGTGATGCGCAGGAGATTGTCGTATTCGGACATGGTCTGTGCGATCTGCTGCTTCATTGAAGTGATACGGTTTCTGTGGGTCGCATCCAGCTGTCTGGTCTGATTGGCGATCGTGGCGATCTGATGGGAAATGCTTTCGACATAATCCATCGTTTCTTTCTCGTGATCCTGGATCGCCAGCCGTTTTTCATTCTCGTAGGTATCGATCTTGGACAGTTCCAGCGCTTTCTGCTTTTCCAGTTCGGCGATCTTGGCCTTGAGGCTGTCGCACTTTTCCTGTGCGGAAGCGACGAATTCATCGTAAGAACGCTTCTTTTCCTCCAGGATGCTGTTGTAGTTGTTCTGGACTTCCTTCAGTTCGGAATCGATGGCCTGCTTCTTCTGATCCAGTTCTACCGACAGTTCGCTGCGTTCCATCTCGTTATGATCCAGAACCTCATCGAGCTGTTTCTGTATGCCCGTGGTCTTTTCGACCGCTTCGTTATAGATCTCGGTGTTCTGTTTCTCCGCCGTCTCTCTTCTGACTTCGATCTCGTTCATCAGCGAATCGATGTTGTTCTGCTTGACATGCAGATTATCTTCGTAAGATTTCAGCTGATCGGCATACTGCTTCTCGATCGCGTTCTGTTTGCTCTGATACTCCAGTTTTTTCGCTTCATATTCTTTGTTGTTCTTTTCGATCAGCTGATCCAGCTGCTGCTGCTTCTGTTCGCGCATCTGATCCAGCTGTTCATTCAGTTCTTCCTTGAAGGTCTCCAGTTCCTTCTGGCGCTGAACGAAATCATTGTTCAGATCATTCTCGGTCTTTTCGATTTCTTTCTTGTAACGCAGGAATTCGCTGTTGGTCGCATTCAGCTTGTTTTCCGCGACTTCCCTCTGCAGCTTGTTCTTGCGGATGATATCGGCTTCTTCATCATCGATCTTGTGCTTGCGTGAAGCGATCGTAGCGATATTTTCATTGTATTCGACCTGCTTCAAAGCATATTCGTCACGGATATCCTGCAGCTGTTTCGTCGGCTTGGTCTCGTAATCTTCCACGATCTTGGCGATATTCTGCTCGTGCTGCTGGGCCATTCTGGCAAGGGTCTCTTCCTTCTCTTTTTCCAGTTCTGCGATCTTTTCTTTGAATTCGACCTTCTTCGCATCCAGATCGACCTGGACCTTGTGGATCGAATCGCGAAGGATGTTCTGCTGCTGCTGAAGGTATGCGGTCTTCTCCTGCGTTTCCTGATACATCTTATCGATGTCTTCATCCACTTTGATCTTTTCTGTCTCATATTCATTCTGCTTCTGCTTGAAAAGATCTTCCAGAGCCTGCGTATCCTGATGGAATTTGTTTTCCATCGCCAGCACTTTCTTCTCATGTTCGTTCCTGACATTCAGAACATCGTTGTCATATTTCTCGTTCAGCTGTGCGCAGCTGCGATCGAAGTCTTCCTGAGCGATCGCCAGACGGTTTTCATAATCCTTTTCAATTTCCGCTTTCTGCTCATTCAGTTCCGCGAGATTATTGTTGTAGATCTCTTCATTGTGGTCGCTCTTCTGCTGCAATGCATCGATCCTGCTAAGAAGTTCCGCATTCTTGTCTTCCAGATCTTTCAGATAGACACGCTGTTCGCGGTCCAGATTCAGCTTCCTGATCTGATACTGGTTGTTATAGTCGTCCGCATCTTTCTGCGCTTTGCCGATGGCTTTATTGGTATTGCCGATCTTCTCTTTGGTATCGTTGATGTCGGCTTCGATTTTTTCCAGTTTCAGCCGGTATTCTTCCTTCATGTCCACGATGCCCTGTTCGTGTGCCTTGCGGGAATCGTTCAGCGTCTCTTCGCAGCTGACTTTGACATTTTCGATGTCATTCGTCAGGTCTTCGCAGAGTTTTGCGTACTTCTCTTTTAAACCGCTTAATTCATCCTGCAAGGAAGCGATGATATTCTTATTCTCTTCGATCTGCTGCTCATACTGCGTCTGACGGTTCTGATAGCGTTCCGTCAGATACATGTTGCGGGAATTCATCCGCTTTTCTTCCTGATCCAGATTGTACTGCAGCGTCTTCAGCTCTTCCTCGTTCTTCTGCTTCCGTGTCTGGTATTCGCCATCAAGTTCCGTCAGAAAACTGTTGAACTGTTTCTTCAGCGCCGGTTCCACCTGAGAAAGCTTCTCTTTCAGATCGCTGATCTTGTTGTCCTGTTCCAGGCTGAACATGGCCATCGTATCTTTGAGCTCGCTGATATGATGGTCATAGCTTACCAGATTGTCATCGATCGTCTGGCTCAGGACTTCGATGTCTCTGGTCAGCTGTTCATTCTTATCGGCGTAGTCCTTTTTCTGTTTCTCATAGTCATTGATCGCCTGTTCGAATTCTCTGGTATTGCGGTCGTTGTTCATCTCGATCTCATTGAGACGGTCGCGTTTTTCTTTATTCAAGGAATCCAGCTGAAGCTCATAGGATTTCAGTTCATCCTGTTTCATCTTCAGGTTGGCCTCCTCGGCTTTTCTGATTTCGGATTCTTCCTGTTTCTGCGCATCATCAAGAGTTCTGATCGCATCCGCTTTCGCCTCTTCGGCATCGCTGAGAGCCTTCTTCAGCTTGTTAACCTGGAAATCCGACGAAAGTTTCAGATCTGCAATCTGGTTTTCCAGATCCGCTTTCTGTTTTTCGAATTCATCGGTACTTGTATCGTAGGAGTTCTTGATTTTCAGCATCTTTTCGTTGAAAGTCTCATCCTGCTGTCTCTTGATCATCCGGAGTTCTTTCAAACGGTCATCGATGCTGTTCTTTTTCTTCTCGAACGTTTCGTCATCCATTTTCTCTCTCTGTCTGACGAGTTCGGAACGCTGCTGCTTCAGTACCTCGATCTTGCCGTTGAGTTCATTCTTCTCCAACTCGTAATTATTTTTTAGAACAAGTTGCTTGTTTTCCAGCTGCTGGATGTTCTTGGTCAGTTTGATATTCTCTTTTTCGATCTTGGAAAGAACGTTTTCATATTTCTTTTCCAGATTGATCAGTTTTTCGTGATGTTCCTTCTGGGCATCGGCGATATCATGATTAAGACCATCGATTTCTTTCGTAAGTTTATCGATTTCGTCTTTTTTATTCTCGATCAGCGTAGCCAGTTGGTCTATCGTTAGCTCTTCTATTTTTTTGTTATCAAAAAGGCTCATTGGTTTTCCCCCAAATCATACAAACAAATTATAACAAATTATATATTAAATAAAAACAATTGATTTCGAGATGTTGCATTTTTCAAACTTTATTGTTAGAATAATAAGGCACTACGTGTGATGGTTCCTTAGCCAAGTGGTAAGGCAATAGACTGCAACTCTGTGATCACCGGTTCGAATCTGGTAGGAACCTCCATTCTGGGGATGTGGCGGAATGGTAGACGCGAGGGACTTAAAATCCCTTGGCAGCAATGCCGTGAGGGTTCAACTCCCTCCATCCCCACCACTTCGGTCTGGTGGACAGGCACATGCGCCCATAGCTCAACTGGATAGAGCGTTTGGCTACGAACCAAAAGGTTGTGGGTTCAAGTCCTGCTGGGCGCGCCAGTAATTTCGGGATGTAGCTCAGCTTGGTAGAGTGCTTGATTTGGGATCAAGATGTCACAGGTTCGAATCCTGCCATCCCGA
>CADBPB010000036.1 GCA_902796525.1 uncultured Erysipelotrichaceae bacterium
CATACGCGGTTATAAAAATATCGCACTTCATTTTATCCGTCCGGTCGATGATGCGGAAGAGATCGACAAGATCCTGAAAGACAACGAGAATGTCATCGTCGATGTGGGCGGTTCGAAATACCTGTCGCTGCTGCTGTTTGAACATGCGAACAGAAACGGAAACAGAATCATCTATTTCGATCATGAAGAAAACGTCATCAAGGACTACCGCACGCATACCGTCATCGATCGCGATATTTTCAAACTGACGATCAGCGATGTCCTGGCCCTGCGCGGCGGAGACATCACGGACCAGATGCACAAAGGCGCTACGGATGCCCGGACGAAGGAAACGATCTACCGGCTCTTCCAGGACAATCTGGACAACTATTCAGCACTGATGAACTATCTGTCGTATCTGAATAAAGTGCTTTGCAGCGCAAAGAAGATCGGCAACCGATCCTTCCGTATCAGCAAGGAACAGATGAGTGAAATAAAAAAAGACAGATGCTACGGAAAGATCGGAGATCTGTTTACACTGGAAGGAGACAGGATCGTCTTCAAGACGGCCCGGCTGGTAGATGTGGCCACGGTATCGGGGACTCTGCTGGAGAATTACCTGTATCTGAAACTGACGGATGCCGGACAGTTCGATGATGTGAAAATGAGCGTGGTCGTCGATTTCTCCGATGACCGCTACGATCACCCGGTCAAATGCGAGATCGACCTGCTGGCGATCCACGACAACCGGCTGATGTTCGTGAGCTGCAAATCCAACAAAGTCGATACCCCAGCACTGAACGAGATCTATGTCCATAATTCCATGTTCGGCAACTCGCTTTCCGTACCGGCCATCTGCGTCTGCGAAGACATCGACCGTCACTATCCCAGCATGTATGCGAAAGCGGAAGAACTGGGGATCTACGTGATCGATAAATCCAACATCAAAGAAGAAAACTTCCCGGAGATCTTCCACAGGATCGTCGTTGGATCTTATAAATACGACTTGTTATAATGGAGACAGGATGTCAGCGATCGCTTACGTGACAGATTCGAAGATGCTTGAACTGCATCGTCTGAACAGACATAAGACGATGAATTTCTGGCGCCTGTCCACCAATATCAGTTTCTCGGCGTTTCATGAGGATGATCTGGTTTTCTTTTTGTCCAAAGACAAGGAACACCGTCTGAAGGATGAGAAAGGCATCGTCGGGTTCGGGAGACTCAAGAAGATGTCGGTCGCTTCGATCAAAACGATGTGGGAGCGCTATGGCATCTATAACGGCTACCAGACGCTGGAGGATTTCGAGCAGGCGATCCTGAAGGTCGCGAAAGACAAGAAGCTGCCAAAGAAGATCTCGAGTTTCTTTCTGGAGAATGTGACGTTCTTTCAGCCGGTCTATCTGAGCGAGTGCGGTGTCGGTTTGTCTAGCAATGTGGAATCGTATATCTATCTCAAGGATCCGGATGTCGTGATGAAGCTCCTGTCGCTGGCGAAACATTCCGGCGATTTGTGGACCGGGACTTCCGAGGATCAGGAAGCGATCAGCGAAGAAGAAAAACGATTCGTAATGTTTCAGATCCATGAAGAGATCAGAGACATCGGCATGGATGAAAAAACTCAGAAAAGAGCTGGCAAAGCTTTGAAAAAGTATGTAGAGGAACACCCCGAATATGCGCCTCTCTATGATTCGGTAAACGAGCTTTATCGCATCAATAAAGATCTCGTCGAAGTCGTATTCTATCACGACCGTTACAGCGATCTGAAAGCGTTGGCCGGCCAGGCTTACCTGTACCGTAAGGCCTTCCGCGACCGTTTCCCCGACCGTTACGCGTTTCTTTTCCGTTGCAGCGACGGAGATCCTGTCATCGAAGACTACCTGAACTGATTTCTGTGTTAGAATAAATCTGTATCATAATCATGAATGACCCTGGACAGGGTCATCTTAATTTCTATGTTGAAAAAACTGAACCGCTACCTGCAGAAACACCGGATCCCGAAGGATGTACTGAATGGAAACATCTACCAACAGATGCTGCTGTTTTTCTTTCCGGTCTTCATGTCCTATCTGCTGCAGCAGATCTACGGTTTTGCCGATTCGATCATCCTGGGACATTTCGTCGGAAAAGAAGGGCTGGCCAGCGTCGGCGGTTCGGCGACCGCGATCATCAACGTCATCCTGAACCTGATCGCCGGCATGAATTCGGCAGTCACGGTACTGGTGGCGCAGAACTACGGAAGACGCGACGACGAAAAAGTCAACAGCGTCATCCGGACCGGGTTCTATACCGCCGTGGTGCTGGGCGTGCTGATCATGACGGCGCTGCTTCTGGCTTCGCCGTTTCTGCTGAATCTGATGAAACAGCCGATCGAAAGCCGAGGGAATTCTCTGATCTATCTGCGCTTCTATGCCGTGGCGCTGATCCCATATTTCGTCTATCAGACCGGCCTGTCGATCATGAGAGCGTTCGGCGACGGAAAGCGTCCGGTTTATTTTATCCTGATCATCGCTGTGACGAAGATCCTGCTTGACTTGCTGTTTGCGGGCATTTTCAAGCTGGGTGTCTTCGGGACCTCCCTGGCGACTTTGCTGTCCTATCTGATCTGCGCGATCGCGATCCTCTGGGTCTTCAAACATACACCGGATATCCACGGCTACGACTGGAAGAAAGACTTCGGCTATGACCGTGAGGAACTGAAAAACATCTTCGCCATCGGGGTGCCGTTCGCTTTGCAGAGCGCGACCTTCGCCTTGCCGGGAACGGTCGTGCAGTCCAGGATCAACGCCTTCGGCACCGACGCGATCGCTGCCTATTCCGCCTTCAATAATGTCGACAACCTGTTCTGGTGCTACGTCAACACGATCGGTACCAACACGATCACGATGACCGGACAGAGCTATGGCGCAGGCAAATACCGCCGGGTGCGGAAGATCGCCATCAGCGCCGCAGTGATCGAAGGGACCGGAGCGCTGTTCTTCAGCTGGATGTTCTATCTGTTCGGCTATGATCTGCTGAGTCTGTTCTCTACCGATCCGGCCGTCTTGGAGATCGGCTTCGCGATGCTGAAGCGGGTATCTTCCTTGTACATCCTTTACCTGTTCGTAAGCACGGTCGCTTCGGCCTGCAAAGGCTGCGGCATGGCCAAGGCGCCGATGGTCATCGCGCTCTTCTCGATCCTGCTGTTCCGTCTTGTCTATCTGTTCACGGTCAGCTTCCACAGTCCGGTGGATGTCGTGTTCTGTTTCCCGCTGAGCTGGGCGTTGAACAGCGTGCTTTCGGCCCTGTATTTCTTCACGAATCCGAAGTTAAAAAAAGATCCTCGATAGAAGATCTGTAAAGTACTGACGAGAGGATAAATTCCTAGTTTATACTATACTATAAAACTTTCATAAATGTACAAAAAAGTCTTGCGGAAGCGCAGGGCTTTTTGATATGCTTGTAAAAATGAATTCAAAAGGAGGGGGTTTTATGTCGCTGAAAGATCAAGGAAAAATCGGCTATCTGCCGGATGAAACACCAAGCCTGGGGAAGCTGCTGCTTTATGCGCTCCAGCAAGTCATCGTCATGTTTCCTGCTACAATCACTGTCGCTCTGATCACAGGGTTTCAAGTCTCTACTACGATTTTCGCTTCCGGACTTGCGACCCTGTGTTTTATTTTTATCACTAAGAAACGGATCCCGTTGTATTACGGATCATCGTTCGCTTATCTGTCGGCAGTCAGTGCCATGGCGATGGCAGAAGGAAGCGCCGAACAGATCGCTGCCTGGCAAGCGACAGGCATCCTGCCTGCGGAACTGATTTCCAAAGCGCAGTTCGGCATCATCATGTCTGGTTTCGTATCGATCGCTGCCGGTCTGATCGTAAATCGTTTCGGGGCAGAAAAGGTCGAGAAGTTCCTGCCTGCTTCTATTACCGGTTCGGTATCGATGGTCATCGGTCTGACTTTGGCTGGCAATGCGATGGGAGATCTTCTGGGGATCGGTAACACGGTCAATGGTTTGGAAGTAACTTCCGGAAGCAAGGCTGCTGCTTTGTGGCTGATCGTCGGGCTGATAACATTCCTGTCGACCTGTATCTATGCGCGTTATTTAAAAGGTTTATTGAGTCAGCTGCCATTGCTGCTGGGCGTATTGACCGGCTGTGTCACAGCTGCTTTGATCTATTTCATCGGCGGCGTCAACCTGTTCAGAAGCGTACCGGCCGAAGCACTGGCTGCTTCCAGTTTCAAGCTGGGGGACGGTTCCATCTTTGCCTTGCCGGCCTTCACGTTCCCGAAATTCTCGATGAACGCTCTGGCAGGCATCATGCCGATCGCCATCGCAACGATTCCGGAATCGACGGCTCACATGTATCAGCTGGATATCTATGTGAACGACATTGCCAAAGAAAAAGGCAAGAAGAAATAC
>CADBPB010000037.1 GCA_902796525.1 uncultured Erysipelotrichaceae bacterium
CGGAATGACCACATAGAAGATCTGCCGGATGCCTTCCGACTGCCCGTGCATGCTCTGAGGCATGCAGTTCTTCAGCATGACCATCAGCGCCTGATAGATGCACATGTACCCCGTTCCAAACAGAAAGATGCCCAGGCAGGTCACGATCGTATTCGGGACCCATACGATCAGCAAGCCGGCGATCGTCAGCGCGACCGAAATATACATGATGTTGTAGAACTTGCCGTTGTCCAGATATCTGGAACACAGGAACGTGAACGGCAAAGCCGCGATCAGCGGCAGACCGAGGACCAGCCCTGCATTGCCCGTGCTGTAGCCCTGGGTATAGACCAGGAAGTTCGTCAGATGCGAGAAATACATCTGGAAGCCGATGAAATATGTCGCAAAGATGATGCAGATGTCTCTCATCAGCACGTTTTTCTTCAGGATCGAAAAATCAAAGACGGAAAAGACCTGATGCCAGAATCCTTTCGGATCTTTGTTCGGAACCAGATCCGGAGCGTCCTTGACCATGAAATGGACACCGATGCTCATCAGGACCAGGAAGACGCCCAGCACGATAAAGAACTTGAAATAATCGATCTTCTCGATGATCTTGCCGAACAGCAGACCGCCCAGGATCGTTCCCGCGACCGGAAGCACGGCGACTACCGCACCCATCTTGCCGCGGTTGCCTTCCTCGGTGATATCCGTCGTCCAGGCGATAAAGCCGGAATCGTTGGCCATGGCGCCGATGAAGCTCATCACGCAGTCCGCAGCGACGACCAGGGCCGTCAAGACGGCAAGATTCGAATGATCCATGTATTCCGTCAAACCGAACAGTACGACCGTGATGCCCCAGGCCGCATAGCCGATCAGCATCTGCGGTCTCCGCTTGGCGAGCCTGTCGCCCAGAGTCCCCCAGACGAAACAGCCGAACGTGCTGGCCAGAGCGCTTAACGCGACCATCCAGGAAATGATCGAAGCATCCGGAGCGATCTTGGTATAGACGAAATTCGGATACCAGGTATTTTCGACGCACCAGATCAGCTGTCCTGCCAGACCAACGATCACGACAAACAGCCATTCTTTCCCGGTAAGGACCCGGAGTCCTTTCTCGTTGCGATGTATTTCCAATGTTTTTTTATTTTTCTTTTCGCTCATATATGATCCCCCAAAAAGAATAAAACCAACCAGTGCTTATTATACCATGCATCCCGTTCAATGACATGAACGATGATTCATTTTCCTTCCAGATACCGGATATAGTCCTCTTTCGAAAGAGAGGCCTGGAATTCTTTCTTGATTCTTCGTACATATTCCGGATTTTCCGTCAGATATCTTACCGTTTCGATGACGACTTCCGACGGTTCCAGATAGGCTCTTTCTTTATCGACGATGCACAGATCCTTGCCGTGGCAGGAACCCGCAAAACCGCTGTAGCCGAACTGGACGGTCGGCTTGAAGCAGGACAGATCGCCGATATCCCCTGCCGCCATGGATAGTTCATCGTCATGGATCTCCTCTTCCTTGCAGAAGTTCAGCATGTTTTTCTTGATGACATCGTTGATCAGCCGGGACTGGCGCATCGGCAGATATCCCGGGATCGATCTGACCGAAGCGGAAGCGCCGATGGCTTTGGCGCAGTATTTCGCCGCCTGATCGACTTGTTCGGCGACCTGCCGCAGCGTTTCCTGGCTGGAAGATCTCACATAACACTCATATACGGTCTTCGCAGGAATGGAGTTGACGGTCTGCCCGCCTTCCGCGAGAATGCCGTGGATACGCACATGGTCCTCTTCTTTGAAGGTTTCTCTGAGCATATTGATCGCATTGTCGAAGAGAACGAAGGCATTCAATGCATTGATTCCCTGATCGGGAGAAACAGCCGCATGGCTGGCTTTTCCTTTGAACGTGATCTGCTTGTAGATGAAGCCGCACAGCGAAGTATTCAGGGAGAAATGATAGTTCCCCTTTCCCATCGTATGAAGATGAATGAAGAGATCTTCCTCATCGAACATCCCTTCCGTCAGCATGTTCACTTTGCCGCCGATATATTTTATTTCCTTCTTCCGGATCAGTTCTTCCCGGAATGCGATATCGGTAAACTCTTCGGCAGGTGTGAAATAGACCGTGACGCTGCCTTTTTTGATGAGATCTTTCAGTTGAACCAAAGTATATGCCATGATGGCGCACTGGGTGGAATGCCCGCAGCTGTGCGCGGCATTGCTGTCGTCTTTGTTCGCAAACGGATGTCCAAGCGTCGGGATCGCATCCAGTTCGGCGATCAGTCCGATCCTGGGAGAACCTTCCCTGACCGTGACCTTGAATGCGGTACGCAAGCCAAGGCCTTTCACCTTCAGTCCGTGTTTCTCGAAATATTCCGTCAGGATCCTTTTGTTGGTGAATTCCTTATAACCCAGTTCCGGGTGCCGAAACAGTTCGTCTCCCAGCGCATACAGTTCTTCGATGTTTTCTGATGTTTTCTTATTCATGGCGTATTCCTCACTATTCATTCTAACTGATTTTCCACGTCTTTTGACACGTCTTGGATCCATTCACTATAATGAGTTTGGTTTTGATTCGACGCAGACGATCCGTCAGGGATCGTTTGGACAGAAAAAAGAAAGGCTGCTTCTTATGTGCACAAGTATCGTCGTTAACAGACGCAAAACGATCATCGGCTGGAATCTGGATCTGCTGGATATGGAATACCGGGTCAGACCTTCGGAAGACGGCGTTTTCATCGAGATCAACGATGCCAGGGAAGGATGGATGCCGCTTTTCGGCGGAAATGCCCGCGGGGATTTCGTCGGCATGCCGACCTGCTGGCCGTATGACGGCAGAAGCGATCCCAAGGGTCAGGAGAAGAATATCATCAAACTGGATATCGAACTGCTGCTTCAGCAGAAAACGTTCCAGGAGATCAGGGAAATCGCGGAGAACGAGAAGATCTGCAGCATTCCCGGTACGACTTTCATGTCTTCCCTGTCCGACGCTCAGGGCAACGTGATGCATATCGTTCCGGGACAAGGCTGTCTGTATTATGAAAAACCGGATCATGCCGTTCTGACGAATTTCTCTCCCTTTAAAATGGATGCCGAGATCCATCCCTGGATGGGCTGGGACCGCTACCAAAAAGCGCAGGAATTGCTGGAAGAGACGAATGAGGATTTTTCCGCGCAGGACTGTCTCGCGATCCTGAGAGAAGTTGCACAGACGGTCTGCCCGACGGTCGTTTCCATGGTTTACGACGTGACAGACAGAACGATCTGCTGGTGTGAGAACCGGCAATGGGAAACGATCGCACAAAAGCGTTTCGATTGAGAGCTTTACAGTCGCTACGGATCGTTCCTCGGAGTGATCTTTGTTTATAATGGAGATGGAAGGAACATTGCTTATGGATATGAAATTCTACGTAATATGGGCCGTATTTCTGGCGGTCTGTCTGACGATTGTCCTTGTTTCAAAACGGATCAGCCGTCAGATCAAAGAAGAAGGGATCGAAACGACGGGAGTGATCTCAAGCGTGACCGACGCGGGACAGCCGGATGAAATCGATATCCGCGTACAGGTGCGATACAGGACGGAAGACGGCGAAGAAATCGAGGGCATCCTGATCAATGCCCCGGACGATCTGGCTCCCGGACAGAAGGTCCGCATCAAGTATCATCCCAGATACAAGATGAATGCCCGGCTGATCGAGATCCTGTAGGAGGATGGAATGCTGCTGATACTGGAAGGAATCGCGATGTGCTTCTGGCTTTTGCTGATCTGCGTGGTCCTGATCAGAGACGGTGCCGTCGGCGGCGTCGTATTCTACGAAGATGATGTCAAGAAACGGGCCGTCGAACTGGGTCTGATCACGGAAGATGAGATCAGGAAGCGTTCGCTTGCCGCTTCGATCGCCTTGTTTGCGCCGGTGCTGTTTTTCGTGCCATGGCTTGTTTATCGTGTCAATGGCGCAGTTGGATTTCCGGATTCGTTTAAACAGATGACAGCCATTTATCTGATCATGAATCTGTTCGACAGGATCTTCATCGACTGGTACTGGGTCGGTCATACCAAGACCTGGATCATCCCAGGTACGGAGGATCTGATGCCTTACATTCCACGGAAAGCACTGATCCGGAAATGGCTGGGAACCTGTGTCGGCTTTCCGCTGCTGGCGGCACTCATCGCGGGAATCATCGAACTCTTGTTCTGACAAAAAAAGGATAGCTGAGCTATCCTTTTGTTTTAATTGTATCTGCTGCCGAATCGTTCCAGCAGACGTTTCATGGCCTCATCTTCGTTGATGGGTTCTTCTTTTTTAGTTTCTTCTTTCTTCTGGTGATACGGTCTGTTTTTGGCTTTCTTCAAAGACCTGTCTTTCCGCTGTGCTTCCCGCTCCGCCAGTTCGGCCGGCGACAGCAGAGACAGCTGCACGCGGTGTTTCTCTTCATCGATGCCATAGACATAGACCTTGACGATATCGCCTACCGACACGACTTCGCTCGGATGGCTGATCCTTTGCTTTGCCATGCGAGAAATATGTACCAGTCCGTCATCATGCAGTCCGATATCTACGAAGGCGCCAAAGTCGACGACATTGCGTACGGTGCCCGAGAGTTCGTCTCCGACTTTCAGATCGGAGAGTTCCAGGACATCGGACTTCAAAATCGCCCCGTCGAACTGGTCGCGGTAGTCCCGTAAAGGCATCCTGATGCAGTCCTTGATATCCTGCAGGGTGTAGGGATCGATCGAGAGTTCCGCGATCTTTTCGTCGTTGAAACGGATCTCGGGATCGCCGAGATGTTCGATGGCGCTGGCTTTCATGATGGCCTTGGCCAGTTCATAGGATTCCGGATGGATGTTGGTCGCATCCAGCGGTTCCTCGCCATCGATGATCCGCAAGAATCCGGCGCATTGTTCATAGGCTTTCTCGCCGATCTTTTTGACTTTCAGCAGCTGCTTCCGGTTGCTGAACTTGCCGTTGCTGTTGCGGTAATTCACGATCTCGCTCGCACTGGCTTTGTTCAGGCCGGAGATATGTTCCAGAAGTTCCGTCGAAGCCGTATTCACATCTGCGCCTACCCGGTTGACCACTTTCATGATCGCTTCGTCCAGACGTTCGTTCAATGCCTTTTCCGGCAGATCGTGCTGGTACTGGCCGACGCCGATGGCCTTCGGATCGATCTTGATCAGTTCCGCCAAAGGATCCAGAAGACGTCTGCCGATCGATACCGCGGATCTTTCTTCCACCTGCAGATCCGGGAATTCTTTTCTTGCCTCTTCCTGGGCTGACCAGACGGAAGCTCCCGCTTCCGAAACGATCGCATATTCCACATCCAGACCGTTTTCTTTGATCAGCTCGCTGACCAGTTTTTCAGATTCTCTGGAAGCTGTGCCGTTGCCGATGGCGACGATCCTGACCTGATGCTTCCGAATCAGTTTCAGCAGGATCTCTTTGGAACGTTCCGTGTCTCCGTTCTTGCGGAACGGATAGATCTTGGCGACTTCCAGCATCTTTCCCGTCTCGTCGACGACTGCTAGTTTGCAGCCGTTGTAGTAGCCAGGGTCGAAGCCCAGAACGACTCTGCCCTTCAGCGGAGCCTGGGAAAGAAGTTTTTCCAGATTCAAAGAGAACACTTCGATGGAAGAATCCTGGGCTCTCTTGCTCAGATCGCTGCGGATCTCGTTTTCGATGGAAGGCAGCAGCAGCCTGTCGATGCCGTCATCCAAAGCATCCGTTACGATCTGTTCCGCATCGCTTTGCCTGTCTGACAGATAATGCCGATGCGCAAGATCCTTGATATGATCGGTATCGTAATCCATGCCGACGCTGATGACTTTTTCTTTCTCGGCGCGGTCGATCGCCATGATCCTGTGATCGGCGATTTCTTTCACTTTCTCCGTGTAGTCGTAATACATCTCATAGATCTTTTTCTCGTCTTCGGCATCCTTCTTCAGTTTCGTCTGGATGGAAGCGGTCTGTTCGATCAGTTCCTTGAACTTCCAGCGCAGCTGGGCGTTATCCGAGATGTTTTCGGCGATGATGTCTTTGGCTCCCTGGATGGCATCTTCTATCGTTTTGACATCTTCGTTCAGATACTTTTCTGCTTCCTTGTCGATATCGATGGCAGCCGGAAGGCTCAGTAAAAGGTCTGCCAGAGGCTGCAATCCGTTTTTTATGGCGATGGCCGCCCTGGTCTTTTTCTTCTGCTTGTATGGCTTATACAGGTCCTCGACCTGCGAGAGTTTCGTACATGCGTTGATCTGCTGCTTCAGCTCCTCGGTCAGTTTCCCCTGCGTCTCGATCAGATTGAGTACGGCTTCTTTCCTTTCGGCCAGATTCAGCTCGTATTTATAGGTCTTTTCGATGGTAAGGATCTGCTCCTCGTCCAGAGCTCCGGTCGCTTCCTTGCGGTAACGGGCAATAAAAGGAACGGTATCCCCTTCCTCCAGCATTTTCAGTACAGTTTCCACCTGGGCAGTTCGGACACCGAGCTGTCCGGCGATCGATTTGATAATCACAGCATCCATATTCTTAAAACCTCACAAAGACCATTGTATCGCATTTGCGTATCTTTTTAACAAGCTTTCTTGAAAATGGTAGAATAAGAACAGGAAACAAGAGGTAACGCATATGATCATCATAGCTACAGATTCCGCTGCCGATTTCGAACTGGATGAACTGAAACGAATGAACGTCGAATATCTGCCGATGTCCGTCAGTTTCGGCGATGACAGCTATCTGGAAAACATCACCATCACCAAGGACCAGTTCTTTGAGCGTCTGCAGACCGACAGCAGTTTTCCCAAGACATCGCAGCCGGCGCCATCGCTGTTTGAAGAACTGTTCGAGAAGGCCAAAACAAACGGCGACGATGTCATCTATATCCCGCTGTCGAAAGAGCTCTCCGGTGACTATCAGACCGCGATGTCCGTCAAGGAAATGGTCGCTTACGACCGGGTCCATATCATCGATACGATGAGCTGTACCGGCGGACAGAGACTGCTGGTCGAGAAAGCGGTCGCCTTGCGAAACGAAGGAAAGACCGCCGCAGAGATCGTCGGTTTTCTCAATGAACTGAGAGACCGGGTGGAGATCCTGACCATCATGGATACCCTGGAGTATCTCTACAAGAACGGACGCATCTCCAATGTCAGCTACTATATCGCTCAGCTGGGTCACATCAAACCGATCATGCACAACGGAGCAAGCTGCCAGGGAAAGGCCGACATTCCTGCCAAGCACATCGGCATCCGGAAAGCGATACAGTATATCGTCGACCAGATGGACAATAAAACAGACCAGGATTACCCGGTCTATGTGATGTATACGTATGTGAAGGACAATGCCTACAAACTGAGAGACAAACTTCTGGAAGCAGGCTACGACATTCCGGAGGAACACATCATTCCGGTCGGTGCGACCGTCGGTGCGCATATCGGCCCGAATGCCTGCGCCGTCGCCTACATCCGCAAATAGCTATTTCTCTAATTCATCGATCAGATACAGGATTCTCTTCCAATGGATCTGATCTTTTTCTTTCTTCATTCTTTCCTGATAGACAGGATCCTCCGGATGCATCTGCGCCATGATATGGGCATAATAGTAGCGTCCGAACGCTTCATACTCGCTGGTATCGACTTTGATCTCTTCCGGCGAGTATTTGTTTTTCAGGGAAAGTTCGTAGATGTCGTAGTATTCGCCATTCTCAAAATGATCATTCATGACGCTGAGGCCGTATGACCGGTTGAAGTAGCTGATATCCCTTCTGATCTCCATGAAGGCGCCCATAGCGTTGGCGAACAGGATGACCGTAAACAGGATGATCAGAAAACGCGCTAAAGAGACCCATCTATTCTTCATTGTTCAACCTCTCATTGACCAGAACCACGATCGCACTGGAGTTCATTCCCGCAAGACCGGCGACATCTTCGTCCGTCAGATGCAGGAACGTCTTGAGGAACAGTTCGTATTCTTCTCTGATCTCATTTATGTATTTCAGCACGAAAGGATCATCTTCCCAGCGGGTCAAAGATACATAGTCATCCTCGAAATCCTTGACGAACTGGCACATCTTGACCAGCGGATCGTTATAATAGTCTTCTTTGACATAGAGATGATTCGAGAAGCTCCGGATGATCTGACAGTAGTCATAGGCAAGACCGCTGATCCTGGCATATTCGCGGTAATCGTTGTAGTTGATTTCGTTTCGGTCGTAGCATGCGACAAAAGCCGGATAATCGCGGTCTTCCAGCAGACGGTTGAGTTCTTCCTTGACATCGCTGATAGGCCGATCGGAAACGGCGATCTTTTCGGCGATATCGTAGCTGGCGCCCCACACCGGGATCATCAGCATATTGGCGATCAGCAGCATGACCAGAATGACCAGCAGGTTGTAGCCTTTCTTGGTCTTCTTGACCTCGGTCATGACCTCCTGCTTGGTTTTCTTGTAGTCTTTGTCCAGCTTGGCCAGTTTCTCAAGATGTTCCCTGGCTTCTTCGTTGACTTCGCCGCAGTAAGGACACTTGACCTGGTCCAGAGACAATGGCGCTCCGCATTTCTTACAGTTGACCATCAGTCGCCCTCCTTGAGATACTTATCCAGCTTCGAAGACGAGAGATAGCCGTATTCATCGGCGTTCGTTTGATAGATCTCCGAAAGTTCCTGCTCGCTGTAGTCTTTTTCCTGCATCAGCCGAAGGATCTCCTGACGGTCTTCTTCGTATTCGTTCCAGTCGTCCTGCGTCCAGCGCAGCGGATTGCAGAAATACTGGGGGTTATACAAGAAATAAAGAACATCGGTCAGCTGATATGAACTGAAATAAGAGTAATCGAAATCCTTCAGGACATCCTGATACTCCTTACGCATGCAGAAAGCATCATAATGAGGCCATTTGCTGACGACATGCGTATTCTGATAGTAAAGCTTGTTGACGGTTTCGAAGTCGTTGTTTTCAAAGGCTTCGTTCAGTTTGTCGAGATTCTCTTCTTCCCACAGGATATCTTCAAGGGCTTCCCGATCGTATTCCGGGTCGTTGTAGTAGTTTACTTTCATGAAACGGCTGAATGTGAACGCAAGGCCGATCACGATCGCGATCATGACCAGTCCCCTCAGGATCGACATCAGAATGAGCTTGCTGATGGAATTGTATGCTTCCGCTTGCAAACCGAAAACACGATCAATGATATCCCTGATCTTCTGACGGTATTTCTTATAGGCGCCTCTCTTGTTCATCGTGCCGCAGTATGGGCACTTTTCCAGTTCGTCCGAGAAGACGCCGCCGCAATTCTTACATTTCATCTTATATATCTTAACACTAAACGCAATAAGAAAGAAATGGCTTACGCCATCTCTTTCAGGAAAATCTTGTATGCCTGATAGGCCTCGTAGATATCGCCTTTGGATGCGACTTCGTAAGGGGCATGCATGTTCTGTACCGCAATACCCGCATCGATGACGTCCATATTCTTGTTGGCGAGGATATAGGCGATGGTACCTCCTCCGCCCTGGTCGACTCTGCCCAGTTCCGAGAACTGGTAGACGATCTTGTTCTTATCCAGGATCCTGCGGATCTTGGCGATATATTCCGGCGTCGCGTCGCTGGAGCCGCCCTTGCCTCCGGAGCCGGTGAATTTATTGAAGGAAATGCCTTTTCCAAGATACGCGGCATTCTTCGGTTCATTGACGGAAGGATAATTCGGATCGAATCCTGCGGAGACATCGCTTGAAAGCATGCAGGACCGTTCCAGACAGTGCCGAAGTTTCAGTCCATCGAAAGAATCCGTTTTCGCCAGCAGTTCGGCGACGCAGTTCTCAAAGAAAGCCGACTGCGCTCCGGTCGCTCCCATGGAACCGATCTCTTCCTTATCCGTAAGAATGCAGGCGGAAGTCCTTTCGGGTTCCTTCGACTCCAGGATCGCCCTCAATGAAGTATAGGCGCAGATCCTGTCGTCATGGCCATACGCCATGACCAGGCTGCGGTCCAGTCCGAGATCTCTGGCTTTGCCGGCCGGAACCAGTTCCAGTTCCGCGGAGATGAAATCTTCTTCTTCGATATCGTATTCTTCTTTGAGGATCTTCAGGATGTTCTTCTTGACCGGTTCTTCCTTTTCGTCCTTTTCTTTCACCGGAATGGAACCGACCAGGGCATTCAGGTCTTCGCCTTCCACGACTTTCGCTCCGGTCTTTGCCATCTGGTCGCGCGAGAGATGGATCAGCAGATCCGAGATCTCCACGACCGGATCCTTCTCGTCCTCGCCGATCGCCACTTTGATGGTCTTGCCGTCTTTCTTGCAGACGACGCCATGCATGGCCAGAGGAAGCGCGACCCACTGGTATTTCTTGATCCCGCCATAGTAGTGCGTATCCATCAGGACCAGTCCGTTGTCTTCATACAGAGGATTCTGTTTCAGATCGATACGCGGAGAATCGATGTGCGCACCCAGGATATTCAGGCCGTCTTCCATCGGTTTCTTTCCGATCACGAACAAGGCGATCGATTTGCCGCGGTTGTTGAAGTAGATCTTGTCACCCGCTTTGACTTTCCTGACTTCCTTGAATTCTTTGAATCCTTCTTTTCTGGCCAGACGTATCGTTTCATCAACGGCTTCCCGTTCCGTCTTGGCGGCATTCAGGAAGTTCTTGTAGTCTTCCGATACTGCCATCACATCCTTCATTGCTTTTGCGTTGTATTTTTCCCAAACTGTTTTCATAATTCCTCTTTTCTAGTATGTTCTGTAGATATCCTTGATCAGACCCGCGAAACGCGTGCGGTCCACATCCAGGAAGATATGGCAGTGACGGTCTTCGAACTTGAAATCGGTCCACAGATCCGTAACTGTTTTCCCTATCGTGAGCTTTCCCTGCGTCTCGACATAGATGCCGCATTCCTGACCGACGAACCAGTCAGGATGCGCCGTATAAATCACCGGACAGGAATCATGCTCGCAAAGACCGCTCCAGTCGAGCCTCTCCCTGGCCGCATACAGAAGTCCGTTGGAATCCTTGAACAGCTTCGATGCGGCATTCCCATATGAAACGATCTCATCGATGTCGTCATCGTCAAGGAACGCCTTATGCGTCACATCCAAGCCGAAGAGATTGACCGGGATCCCGGATTTCATGACATTTTCCGCGGCATGCGGGTCGACATAGATATTGAATTCCGCACACGGAGTGATATTGCCTCCGTCCGCAGCTCCGCCCATGATATTCAGGACCTTGATATGTTCGATGATATCCGGATGCTTGAAAATGGCGGTCGCGATATTGGTCAATGGGCCGACCGCACATACAACGAGCTCTCCGCTGTATTCTTTCGCTTTCTCATACAAGGCATCCCAGGCTTTCGTCTCTTCGATCGGAGCATCCGATAGCGGGATCTCAGCGCCGCCAAGGCCGTTGCTGCCATGGACGTATTCCGCGGTAAACAGTTCCTTGACCAGCGGTCTGTCCGCTCCCGGATAGACTTTTATCTCTTTTCTTCCGGCAAGTGCCAGGACATCCCTGGCGTTGCGGAAGGCATTCGGCAACGGGGTATTTCCGGCGACCGCCGAGACTCCGACGATCTCCAGTTCTTCAAGACGGCAGGCGACAAGCAGCGCCACCGCGTCATCGACGCCGATGTCGGTATCGAACCATACAGGTATCTTATTCATCTCAAACCTCCCATCCCTCGTATTTCGCACAGGCTTCGTATAGATAATCGACGAACTTTTCCCGATCGAGATCCATGACGCAGCGGCAGTTCGGTTCCTTGCCCAGACGCCCTTTGTAGTCGGCGACCGTTGCGCCGCGGCAGTATCTGCCATCGAGTTCGATATCGACATAGTATTCTCTGATATCAAAGATTTCCGGATGGACCAGAGACATGACGGCACATGGATCATGGGTCGTCGCTCCTGCCCAGCCAAGCGATTTGACATGGATGAAGAAGAAATCGAACCAGCCTGCCACGGTTTCCGCGATCGGATTGTGCAAGGAACGGATCCGCTCGAAATCTTCCGGATAGACCAGGGCTTTTTCGGTCACATCCAGTCCGCACATCTGCAGATCGACACCGCTGTGATATACCGTATAAGCCGCTTCCGGATCGACCAGGATATTGAATTCCGCTCCGGCTGTCCAGTTGCCGTTGCGCAAGCCTCCTCCCATCGTCGAGATGGTTTCGATCTTGTCCTTCAGTTCCGGATGCGACAGCAGCAGAGCCGCGACATTGGTCTGCGCACCGGTAGTGATGATCGTTACCTTTTCTTCGGATTCCCGCAATACTTTTTCCATCATTTCGATGGCGGACAGATCGCTTAAAGGCAGATGCGGTTCCGGCAGCTTCGGACCGTCCAGTCCCGTTTCCCCATGGAAATTCGGAGCGATGATCAGATCGGAACAAAGGGGCTTGTTCCTTCCTTTTGCGACTTGCACATCCAGATGAAGCAAAGCCGCGATCCTTCGCGCATTGTAGGTCACTTTCTCCAGGGTCTGATTTCCGGCGACTGTAGTGATCGCCTTGATATCGAAATCGTCGATCGTAGATGCAAGCACCCAGGCAATCGCGTCGTCGTGTCCCGGATCGCCGTCAAGGATCACCGGTCGTTTTTTCTTATTGTCCATTGCTATATCGCCTTTCCAATCTAGTTTTATTTTAACATATGGTTATAATTAGAATATAAGGATGGTAAAACAATGAAATACAATTTCCCGAAAATCGATCTGCATCTGCATCTGGATGGTTCGTTCCGTCCGGAAACGGTCTGGGAGCTTGTTCAGGAACAGCATGTCGAGATGCCCGTGAACACCCTCGAAGACTATATCGCCTGGATGGATGAACATGCCCATTCCGGCAGCGTCAATGAATTCCTGGAGATGTTTGCGGCGCCGCTGCAGGTGATGCAGGATGAGAAATCGATCATCCGGATCACCAAGGAACTGGTCGAAGATATCGCAAAACAGGGGCTGGTCTATGCCGAGATCCGTTTCGCTCCGCAGCTGCATACGAATAAAGGCCTGACCCAGAGGCAGGCGATCGAAGCCGTGCTGGAAGGAGCCAGGATCGGCATGGAAGAAAACCCGACGATCAAGATCGGCATCATCTGCTGCATGATGTGCCAGGGAGCGGAAACCGTGAACTGGGATGCGAATATGGAGACAGCGAAGATCGTGCATGAATATCTCGATAAGGGTGTCGTCTGTATCGACTTGGCAGGAGCAGAAGGTTTCGTACCTCTGTCCAATTTCGCTCCTTTGTTCAAAGTCGCAAAAGACCTGGGCACGCCGATCATCTGTCATGCGGGCGATTCCCAGGACTGGACCACGGTGAGGGACGCCATTGAGATGGGTGCGCAGCGAATCGGTCATGGCCATCATGTCTATGAGAACCCTGCTTTATCAAGATACTGCGCCGATCATGAGATCGCTCTGGAAATCTGCCCGACTTCCAATATCCAGTGCCAGACCAGAGAGACCTTTGAACTCCATCCTGCCTACAATCTCTATGCCTTAGGCGTTCCGGTCACGATCAATACCGACAATATGACGATGTCCGACACCTATCTGGATATCGAATACGACCACTGCCTGAATGAAATGGGCTTCGAATATGAGGACCTGATCCTGATGAACATCAATTCAGCGAAGTACTCCTTCATGCCCAAAGAAGACAAGGAAAGGATCATCAAGGAACTGGAAAAATGCCTGGACGAGGCTTGCGAGTCATGAAACAGGCACATATCCAGCTGGATGAGAGTGTCCATGCGCCTTGCGCTTTGATGCCCGGAGATCCCAAACGTGTCGATGTGATCGCGCAATGCCTTGACGATGTCGAAGAACTGACCTTCAACCGGGAATACCGTTCCATCGTCGGTACCTATAAAGGTATGAGAGTCGTCGGCATTTCTACCGGAATGGGAGGTTCTTCTGTCGCGATCGCCATCGAGGAACTGAAGAATATCGGTGTTCACACTATGATGCGCATCGGTTCCGCCGGCGCGCTTCAGGAAGAGATCGGTCTGGGGGACCTGGTCATCTGCGAAGCCGCGGTCCGGGATGAAGGAACTTCCAAATGTTACATCGATCCGATCTATCCGGCAGTTCCGGATTATCGCCTGATCCATCATTGCGTAGAAGCCGCCAAAGATCTTGGCTTTGAATATCATGTCGGTGTCGTACTTTCTCATGAGTCCTTCTATTATGACGAAGATGCCCAAGATACCTTGAAATGGTCAAAGAAAGGCGTACTGGCGACGGATTTCGAGACAGCTGCCCTATATACGGTAGGACGTCTCAGAAACGTCCGTACCGCTTCCATTCTCAATAATGTCGTGCTATGGGGGCAGAATACCGAAGATTCCGTCGGTTCCTATCAGGAAGGTGCCCAAAAGACCGCAGAAGGAGAACGACGCGAGATCCTCACGGCGCTGGAAGCGATGTATCGC
>CADBPB010000038.1 GCA_902796525.1 uncultured Erysipelotrichaceae bacterium
AGAAACCATCGGTTTCACCACCTTGCCATCGGTAAAAGACAGCACCGTCACTTCCGGACCTTCCATGAATTCCTCGATGACGATCTGGTTTCCGCTGGCACCGAACTGCTTATCCAGCATGATCGACTTGACCGCTTCGGCAGCCTCTTCCCTGCTCATCGCAATGATGACACCCTTGCCTAAAGCCAGGCCGTCCGCTTTCACGACCGTCGGGATCGGGCAGGTCTTCACATACTCTAATGCCTTTTCCGCATCATCGAACGTCTCATAAGCCGCTGTTGGAATGCCGTACTTCTTCATCAGGTTCTTCGAATAGACCTTGCTTCCCTCGATGATGGCCGCGGCCTTGTTCGGCCCGAATGCCGGGATCCCTGCTTCATTCAGCGCGTCGACCACACCCAGGACGAGCGGATCGTCCTGACCCACCGCCACATAATCGATCTTGTTTTCGGAACAGAACTTTACGATTCCTTCGATATCCTTGGCTCCGACCGGTACGCATACCGCGTCTGCCGCGATACCGCCGTTGCCAGGCAACGCATAAATGATCTCTACCTCAGGGTTCTCTTTGATCTTCTTGATGATCGCATGTTCCCTTCCGCCGCTTCCTACTACCGCAATCTTCATGATTATCTCCTTTTCTCTTGCATCTTCATTATAGCCTATCAAAAGACATAACGACTCTCTCTTTGTGTTATACTGACAACGAAACAGGAAGGAGAGAGGATATGATCAGAGAAATCGTCACTTACGACATCCATTCCCGAAACAACAACGAGATCCTTCACAAGAAACTGAAGCAGGTCACCGATTTCCATTCCGATGAGACGCTCAATTGCATCAAAGATCTCAACGACACGCTCGACGATGTGATCGCCAGACAGGGAAATCGGCGCGGAGCCATCGGACTGTCCGCCAATCAGATCGATTACGATCTGGCCATCAGCGCCGTGACTTTAGGAGATCAGAGATATATGCTGATCAATCCGAAACTGATCAAAGAAAACGGAAAGGAAAGACTCTTCCGTATCGGCTGTTTCTCCGTAGACGATTACCGGGCCATGGTCCGTTACAACGATGACGTGACTGTCGCCTATCAGGATGAAAAAGGGAATCATAAAGAAATCGAACTGAAAGGGGACCGCTCCTGTGTCGTTCAGCACGAAATGGATCATCTCCAAGGCATGCTGCTGTTTGAAAAGGCAGAAGACTTTGACAGAGACTTCTTCATTCCCCGTGAAACTCTTTATAAAGATGGAAAGGTCCCGTTGAACAATCATGGAATGATCTTCGAGCTGGAACGCCGACGTGGTCTGCGCAAGACGATCGTTCCGACCGCCTGGTACAGTTCCCTGTTCAACGACTATACCGATTATGTCGCCTATGCGTATAAAATCGCGAACGAAGAGAAAGAACTGCTGAATGTCATCAGAAAGCATGCTCCGAAGAACGCAAAGATCGCGGAAGCCGGCAACGGAACAGGCGCTTTGTCGGTCGCCTTAGAGAAAGAAGGTTTCAAACTGAACTGCTGTGAAGTGGATCCGGATATGCTGGAGCTGGCGATCCGCATCGGAGAGGCCAACCGCAGCAAGGTCGCTTACAGGAAAGCCGATCTTGCCGATCTTCCCTTTGAAGACGGATCCTTCGATCTGATCTTCTCTTATGAGGTCCTGGAAACCCTGAACGATCAGGAACTGACCGAAGCCCTGAAAGAAGGTCTGCGCATCGCTGATACGTATGTCTTCAAAGTGCCGACCATCCGTATCGCCGCCAACACCCTGAAAGGAAACGAACGTCTCAGGACGGAACGCGAATGGAAAAAGACTCTTGCCCGCAACGGCTTCACTCTCCTTGAAAGCAAGCCTCTGGACAAGGGAGGATATCTGATCTTGGTCATACAATAATAAACAGCCTTCCAACGAAGGCTGTTCTTTTGTTTTGTTTTTAATGTTTCCTATTTGATCTTGGACATGAACTTTTTGACGTTCTTCACATCGACCGGATTGTTGACGTTGTGATCCTTCTTCAAGGAACTGCCGACGATCGCGCCGTTGATGTAAGGCAGATATTCGTTGACGTTCTTGTCGTTGATGCCGCTGCCCAGGAATACCGGCAGACCTTTCGCATGCTTGCTGACAAGCTTGACATCTTCGACGCTCGGATTCACGCCGGTCGTGATGCCCGTGACGATGATGCCGTCCGCGCCGCCTTCGATCAGAGACTCGATCGTGAAATCCAGCGGCTGTTCCGCCAGAGCGAACGTATGTTTCACATTCGCATCCGCCAGGATCATGATGTCCTTGTTGTAGTGGGCTTTCATGCGCATCATCTTAGGTCCTGCCGCAATAAACAGACCGTTGGGACCGACCCGGTTTTCCGCAAATACTTCGCAACGGATGAAATCCACATCGGCACAGTAGCCGACCGCCCATTCCGTTTCCGTATCATTGAACTGATAGTTGATGCCGACCGGCAGTTTCGTTTCTCTTCTCAATAAAGCCACCATCTGCGCAAACGCGATCTTGTTGATGAGCTCGTTCTCGGCAGCATACGGAACATCTCCGAAGTTTTCGATGATCAGCGCTCCTGCTCCGCCTTTCTCCAAAGCGCGCAGATCTTTCAGTCCGGCTTCATAGACCTTATCCAGATCCCCTTCGTATTTCGGCGATCCGGGAAGCGGAAGCAGATGCACCATGCCGATGATCACTTTTTCCTTCTTCAGTTTTTCTCTCAAAGCATTCATTTTCATATCCTCTTTCTTTCTTACGATTTCA
>CADBPB010000039.1 GCA_902796525.1 uncultured Erysipelotrichaceae bacterium
AGTATCCTTCTGGTTTCCTGCGATCTTACCAGAGCCATATCGATGGTCCTGGGTTCCTGCAGCGCCTTGGTGACCGCGTTTTTGGTGATCTCGTTGAAAACGATGCGGTTGTCCGCATTCATATCCAGTCCCAGTTCTCTCGCCAGATGCCAGGAGATCGCTTCCCCTTCGCGGTCCGGGTCGGTCGCCAGATAGACGAAATCGGCATTCTTGACGTCCTTTTTCAAGGCTTTGACGACGTCTACCTTATCCGGAGAGACGACATAGGTCGGAGCAAAATCATGTTCGACATCGACCCCCAGTCCTTCTTTGCCTCTGGTTGCCAGATCGCAGATGTGACCCTTCGATGACGTGACTTTATAATCTTTCCCCAGATACTTCTCGATCGTCTTTGACTTGGATGGGGATTCAACGATAACCAGGTTTTTCATAACATCTCCTTTTATACAATTACATATCTTTACATAAATGAAATCAAAATGCAATTTCTTCCGACAGGATCGGTTCGGCGCCTTCATAGATCAGGTGATTATTATTGATCCCGTTGGAATCGAAGAGATCATAAGGCAGGACCTTGACGGTTCTGCCCAGTTCCAGGCCTTCGTTCAGCGTAGTCATCGTACCGGATCGATCCGCCGACTGCATGATATAGATCTTGGAAGCCAAAGCGGCGATGATGCGGTTTCGGAAAGGAAAATGATAGGCATAGGGCTTAATCCTGTCCGGATATTCCGAAAGGATCAGGCCGTGCCGAGCGATCTCTTCATACAATGCGGCGTTTTCATAAGGGCAGATCCGATCGATCCCGCATCCCGAGATCGCGATCGTTTCTGAGGCGTTCCTGTGCGCTTGCGAATCGATGCCTTTAGCCATGCCCGAGATGATGACTTTGTCCTGATTGGCTTTGCAGAGACATTCGGTCGCTTTCAGCGCGTAATAGCAGGGTTTTCTTGATCCCACGATCGCAATCTTTTCTTTCTTCAGCAGATTCAAATCCCCTTTGTAGAACAATACATAAGGAGGATATCTCAGATCGCGCAATTCGTTCGGATAATCTTCATCAAGGATCGTTACCGCATTCTCCACGACTCTTATCGGGACGCTTGTCTGTTCGCGGATCATCTTGCGGATCGCCATGTATTCTCCGCCGCACAGCAAAGCATAACTGATCAGCAGTTCTTTTTCCATCTATACATTATTCACGGAATCAGGACAGATTCCTTAAAAAATCAGAATAGTTTTATTTCCCGACAGGGCCTGTAAGACATGCGGTAGAGTTCATTCAGACCATACTTATCCATCAGTTCAAGATGTCTTCTGGTTCCGTAGCCTTTGTGTTTCGCGTACTCGTATTGCGGATAGAGCACATCGTAGCCGTACATGATATGGTCGCGCAAAACTTTCGCCAGAATGCTGGCGGCGGCGATGGAAATGGACTTGGCATCGCCCTTGATGATGCTTACGGTATCGGGACAGTCAAGAGGCATGGCGTCGGTGATGGTGATGCTATGCAGATCCGTCGAAAGCGCAAGTTCTTTCATCGCCCGCTGCGTCGCATGATAGATATCGTAGCGGTCGATCATTTGCGGCGATATGATATTGAAACGGTAGTAGACCGCATTCTCAATGATCGTTTGAAACAAGGCGTTCCGTTTCTTTTCGCTCAGTTGTTTGGAATCGTTGATCTCCTCGTTCTCATAGTTCACCGGCAGGATGCAGCAAGCCGCCACGCACGGTCCGCACAGAGGCCCCCTGCCTGCTTCATCGATGCCCATGACCAGTCTGTTTTCCGCCCAGCAGAGCGTTTCGTATTCATTCGGAAGCATCTTCGAAACTGATCCTTCCGATCTTGTTGCTGCGGATATCTTTCAGAATCATGTTCACTGTCTTATCCAGGTCGATATTGTTGTTTGCGGTAAGCCATTTCTTTTCTTTGGCGATCTCTGCCAGAAGATCTTCGCCGTTTTCATCGATCCCGTATCTTTCTTCGATCAGACCGGGATAATGTTCAATGACATATCTCAGACCGAACAAAACAAGTTCATGCTTATTCAGGATCTCGTCATTGATCGAACCCAGCAGAGCGAGTTTCCTGGCTTTGTTCTGATCATCCAGTTTCGGCCAAAGCACGCCGGGAGTATCCAAAAGCTCGACATCTTCATTGATGCGGATCCACTGCAGGTTTTTCGTCACACCCGGACGGTTTTCCGTCTTAGCGACTTTTTTCTTAACGATGTTATTGATAAACGTCGATTTGCCGACGTTCGGAATCCCTACGACCATCGCCCTGAGGACTTTCTTGCGTATGCCTCTGGCCTTTGCTCTGGCCAGCTTATCAGCCAGTATCCTTTTGACTTCTTTGACGACGATCCTGGTCAGATCATCGGAAGTGCTGTTGAGGACCAGACAGTTCTCGAAGCGTTTCTTCCATTCCTGGTTCTTATTTTCATCTGCCAGATCGGCTTTGTTCAGTATGATCAGGACCGGCTTGTTTACGGAGAGTTCCGCCAGCATTGGGTTGGCGCTCGCTTC
>CADBPB010000040.1 GCA_902796525.1 uncultured Erysipelotrichaceae bacterium
ACCCCGCTTCTTGCCAGGGATTCCGCCACATAGGAGCCGACGCCTCCCACGCCAAAAACGGCTACCGTAGAAGCAGCCAGTTTTTTCATCGCCGCCTCCCCCAGCAGCATTTCCAGTCTTATGTATTTCTCAGACATTTTCTTTCCGTTTCAGCAGGCAGGAGATGAACTCCTTATGTTCCTCTTCTTCCATGATCTCCCAGTCCTTCAGATCGAAGACATCGAAATAGGTATCGACTTTATACTCTTTCTTAATGAAAGAGACATAGGCTTTCTTCGCATACGGATACGCCTGACGGAAGATCGAAGCGCCGCCGCAGATGATGTATTCTTCCTCATCGTTCTCGTGTTCCTTCAGGAAGCCGATCAGGTCATGGTACACTGTCACGCCCTCGGGATGGTAATCGGGGTCCAGGGAAACGACCGTGATGTAACGGTCCTTCAGCTTGCCCGGAAGATTGTCAAAAGTCGTCTGACCCATGACGATATTCTTAAACAAGGTATTGCGCTTGAATACCTGCAGCTCCTCTTTGATATGCCAAGGCAGGACATTCTTGTATCCGATGCCTTTGTTTGGATCTAACGCGACCGAAAAGCTGATCATACGGAAACCTTTCCTTTGATCGGCGGCCACGGATCGTAATCCAGGACCTTGATGTCATCCATCGTGAAAGCGAAGATGTCTTTCACTTCCGGATTGAGCCACAGCTTCGGCAAGACTCTCGGTTCCCGGGTGAGCTGTTCCTTGATCTGCTCGATATGGTCGAGATAGATATGGGTATCCCCGAAGGTATGAACGAATTCATAAGGCTCATAGCCGCAGACCTGCGCGACCATGGCCAGCAGCAGGCTGTAGGAAGCGATATTGAACGGCACGCCCAGGAAAAGATCTGCCGAACGCTGGTAAAGCTGGCAGGACAGTTTCTTCCTGTCGGCGCTGACATAGAACTGGAAGAACGCGTGGCAGGGAGGCAAAGCCATGTCCTCGACCTGCGCCGGATTGTATGCCACGACAAGATGTCTGCGGGAAAACGGATCGTTCTTCAGATTCTCGATGAGCTGCGTGATCTGATCGACCCCGCGGTCATCGAAATTGCGCCACTGTTTGCCATAGACCGGGCCCAGATCGCCCCATCTGTCCGCAAAGGTTTCGTCATCGCAGATCTTCTGAATGAATTCTTCCATCGTCTCGCCCTGATATTCTGCGGACGCCTTGTACTTCGCATAAGGCCAGTCGTTCCAGATCTTGACATTCTTCAGCGCCAAAGGGCGGATATTGGTCTCTCCTTTTAAGAACCATAACAGTTCTTCAAATATGCCTCTGTGGAAGACCTTCTTTGTCGTCAGCAAAGGGAAGCCTTCTTCCAGATTGCAGCGCATCTGATAGCCGAACACGGAAATCGTTCCCGTACCGGTCCTGTCCATTCTTTTTTCGCCGTTTTCTAAAACGAATCGGCATAGATCCAAATATTGTTTCATTGCTTCTGTACCGCCTCGTAATTATTATAAACATGAATATTCCATAATTGTGCGTTAATTATGCGCTAAAATGTTGAATGAGGTTAAAAATATGAAAAACAAGATTTTAGCGATTATTTCCATACTTCTTCTGTTTACGGCCTGCAATACGAAAAAGACCGAACAGACCCAATCCTTATACAGCTACATCGATGAAACGAATGGAACGACCCTGATGAGCGAGATCGCCTCAGGCGAAAAGCTTCCGACGTATATCCATTATTTCGTTGCCGAGAGCGTGGACGGAACGATCGTCGAAGAAGACATGATCCGTATCGTCTGCGAAGAACTGGCGAAACTGGATATCGTCGTATCCGAACCGGAAGGCAACATCGCGATCGAAGACGGAACGATCTACTTCAGCATGTTTTTTCCGGACGGAGACCATGTGAATCTGTACTTCGAAACGACGGCTTACTATGTCAACGAAGGAACCTATTTCCCGGTCAAGGAAGTCTCCATCCTGCAGCGTCTGATGAAGGATATTCCGGATCATCTGGTCTATGACACGGATGCGGAAGACTACGACACCGACAATGTCACCTTCCTGAATTACAGCGACGGACAGTTCAGCTGGGACGGCAACGCGGACGGCGAGGAAGAAGTCTACATCCTCGAGTACATCGATGACGAAGAACACGATCCGCAGATCAAGATCTATCCGGAAGACGATCCGGAGACCAGCGGCATCATCAGTAACGCCTACGAGATCAAAGCCATCGAATCGCGCAAGGACAGCAAGGGCAACTACCTGCTGATCCGCTACACGACCGGAGATCGCGAGAACCACAACAATCTCTCGAGCATCGTCTATCGCTTCGATGACGGAGAACCGGGCATCAAATAACGATAAAGAGTCGCAGAAATGCGACTTTTTTTATGCGTGATATAATCTTGATGACGGGGGAACATTTATGAATACCAGTGATATGATCCACGGCTTTAAAGTCGTCGATGTAAGACACATCGATGAACTGAAAGCCGATATGTATGAATTCATCCATGAGAAAAGCGGAGCCAAAGCGATCTGGCTGAAACGCGCCGACGAAAACAAGACGTTTTCGATCGCATTCAAGACCACGCCGGTCGATGATACGGGCGTTTTCCATATCCTCGAGCACTCCGTTCTGAACGGTTCACACAAGTATCCGGTCAAGGAACCTTTTGTGGATCTGCTGAAAGGATCTTTGCAGACCTTCCTGAATGCGATCACTTTCCCGGATAAGACGGTCTATCCGGTCAGCTCGCGCAACGGTCAGGATTTCATCAACCTGATGCGCGTCTACCTGGATGCGGTCTTCGCGCCGCTGGCGGTCGAAAAGCCTTATGTCTTCTACCAGGAAGGCTGGCACTATGAAATGAAGGAAGGCGATGAACAGCCGACCTATAAGGGCGTCGTCTTTAACGAGATGAAAGGCGCGTTCTCTTCTCCGGACTCACTGCGCTCGCGTTACATGATGCACGCGCTGTTCCCGGACAACTGCTACGGCTACGAATCGGGAGGCGATCCCGATCATATCACCGATCTGAGCTATGAGGACTTCTGCGCATCGCATGCGAAATACTACGCTCCGGACAACGCGTATATCTTCCTGGATGGCGACATTGAAATCGATCAGATCCTGGCCATCATTGATGAAGAATACCTGCAGCATTACGAAAAGAAAAACAACGATATCGTCATCAATAAACAGGAACCTGTCGTCGCAGAGAAGGTCGTCAAGGAATATGAGATCGCCGACGGACAGGATCCTGCCGGGAAAGCGCAGATCGCTTACGGCTATGTCGTATCCGGTTTCGATGATTATGAAAAGAATATGGCTTTCTCGCTGATCTCTTCCCTCCTGTGCGCCAGAAACGAATCTCCTTTGAAGCAGGCGATCTTGAGCAAAGGCCTGGGCGAGGATGTCTACTTCGACATCCAGGACGGGATCCTGCAGCCTTATGTGGAGATCGATGTGATCAATACCGATCTGGACAAGGAAGAAGAGATCGACCGCACCATCCGTGAACTGCTGGAAGGCATCGTGAAAAACGGCCTGGATAAGGAAGAACTGGAAGCCGTGCTGAACCAGCGGGAATTCAAGGCGAAGGAACGGGATTTCGGCGGAGCGCCGAAGGGGCTGGTTTTCGCTTTGAGCAGTCTGGACAGCTGGCTTTACGGCGGCGATCCGATGCGAAGCATCTGTTTCTCCGAGCTCTTCAACAGTCTTAGAGAAAAGATCCATACGTCCTACTACGAGGATCTTCTCAAGGACGCGATTCTCGACAGCAGGCACTGCGCGAAGGTTCTGCTGAAGCCATCCAACGCCCTGGGCGAACAGAAGCAGCGCAACGAAAAAGAAAAGCTTGCGAATATCTCTGAAAGCTGGTCCGAGGAAGAGAAACAGGAGATCCTGAAGATGAACGAGGAATTCTCTGCATGGCAGATGACTGCCGATACCCCGGAACAGAAAGAAACGCTGCCGAAGCTTCGTCTGGAAGACCTGAAAAAGAAACTGACCGATTATCCGGTAAAAGTCTCCCGTTATGGAGACAATACCGTTCTCGCCCATGAGCAGGAAACCGAAGGCATCTCCTATCTGAGCCTCTTCCTGGAAGCGAACGACCTGGCTCTTGAAGATTACACGGTACTCTCGCAGATGCTGTCGCTGCTGGGAAAACTGCGAACGGCCCATTACGATCCGCTGACCCTGAACCGGCTGACCAAGAGCATCCTGGGCGATTTCTACACGAGCTTCACCCCGGCGCTTTCCTTTCATAACGACGATCCGAGAAACTATATCGCCGTCATCTGGTCGAACCTCAAACGCAACGACGAAGAAGCGCTCAAGCTGGTCAAAGAGATCATCTACGAGACGGATTTCAGCGATGAGAAAGCGATCCATGATATTCTGAAGCAGAACATCTTCGCTCTGGAACAGGCCTATATCAACGCAGGCCATTCCCTGGCTCTGCTGAGGGCTTCCGCCTATTCCTCCAAAACCGCCATGATTTCCGAATGCTATGCAGGCTATGAAGCCTACAAGTCTCTGAAAGAACTGGACGATCATTTCGAGGAAAGGAAAGAAGGATTCCTCGATGCCTTGAAAGATCTGCAGAAGAGACTCTTTATCAAAGAACGCTATACCCTTTCC